>NZ_DBPRYF010000052.1:0-135010 GCF_059755235.1 Sulfurisphaera sp. | reverse complement strand
GCTACTTCTGGCTTAATTCTGAAGATCACCTTTGTATTTGCTAATTGAACTATTATATCCGAAAGGTCATTAGGGTTATGAGTAGAAAAAATAAACCCTATTCTTCTTCTCCTTCCCAATCTCATCATAGTAGAGATCTTCCCCGCAACTCTTCTAACGTAATTCGCATCTTCTTCCCCACCGTTATTTGAGGGGAAAAACTTATGTGCTTCATCTATTATTAAAACCATTCTATCTTTTAACAAGCCTTTCTTCATCTCAGCTTCTCTAATGTCAAAAATCTTATCTAGAAAATAATATGTAAGTATCTTTTGTGTAAAGTCGTCAAGTTCACTGTTATAAAGATCAAGGATAAGAAGTCTGTGTGTATCTCTTAATAATTGACTTAACGGCTTTCTCTCAGTCTTTACATCAAAAAGTCCAGTCTCCTTAAGTAAGTAAAGTCCTCTAAGTATATTTTCCTTTGTGCTCTTATGTATGCTCAAATTTTCAATGCTATCAGTGTTTAGAGCATCTATTAAGTCATCAAGTGAATTATAATCATTACCATGTTTTCTTATAAGTATTTTTAAAAATTGTGTTGCTTGTTCTGAGAAATATGGGTTTAACCTAGGTAAAATTTTCTTTACATCGTCAAACCTAAAATAAAATGGGTAAATGTGCGTCTCTGCTTTCCATTCGCTATTACTAATTACTATACTTCCGGGATTGACATTGACGTAAAAATTAAATCCCTTCTTTTTTAAGTAATTAACTATTGGTTCTACGTAAAGCCGATAATATGTTGTAGTAATAGTAAGTAAATCCCTTTTCCCATTTGTGTATTTCTTTAACCACTTTCTGGACACGGGATATATTATTCCAAGTTCGATCTGATTAAACTTAGAATATAAGTTCTCAAATAGAGAAAGATTATCTTTAACTACCTTGTTATTTTTGTCTGGAGGTAAAAAAACGTGATAATAGTCCCCAGTTGCATCAAACACAAATACTCTGGTGTCTTCAGCAACCTTATAAATACCTGCAATTAAATCTTTCACAAAAGAGGTTTTTCCAGCTCCGGTAGTTCCTAAAATTAGCATGTGATAATTTAGGTCATCCAGACTTATACTTACTTTTATGTTACTTTCTGGAGAATCTAGATAACCAAGTTTTAGTAGACCTCTATTTGTATCTAATGCCCTTTCTATCACATCTGGATTAGGTAATATAACCGGAGATTGTGGTTCAATTACTATATCTGCCGCTTCTGGTTCAGTAGATTCTATTATGTTAATTTTTGTTAACATTTCACATTTTACTACGACGTTAGATACAAGTGATCCAGGTTCTTCATCGTTCTTTTCATTTACTGATAGCAAAGGTGAATCGGAAAAAAGCACTGAGGATACATCACTCCTCTCATATCCCACAACTCGCAAAAGAACTAGATAGAGTGTTTTTATATCTATAGCTGCAAGTAATATTCCTACTCTTCCCAAAAATGGATATTTATAATAGGTTTGAACGTCTAATATAATGTTTACCGTGTTATTTTCTTCGTCTATTTTATTTGGTAAATACTTTGCCACTCTTCCTATAATAGTACCTAGAGTGATTGCTAATGCTCTAGCTTTATCCATCTTATCTTTGATAGAAGATACAAAATCTTCAGACAAGGTTATACACCTCAAACTTGTCTCTAAAACTCTCTTGCAATCCTATTCTGCTCAAAGAGAAAATAATGTACTTCAATATTCCGCTAGAAAGTTCTTTTGCTGTTTTATCCGCAATTGCTAAGATCTTTGGTATGCCGTCACCAGAAAAGGGCAAAGAAGAGACAATATTTATAGCATCTCTGCTCATTGATTCTATTCTTAATATGGAAAATTTAGGTACGTATTTGTGATAGGGGAGTACTAAATAGAAAATATAATATCTTAATTTCTCAATCTCTCTAACAAGTGGTCCAACAGACAAGATAGGGTATGGAGGAGCGTAGTTAAACCTAACTAATTGGTAAAGGAACGATTCGTCAGACAAAAAATTCTGTGGATTTATTTTGTATTTGTTTTCAAATTCTTTACTATTTTCACTTAGAACTTTCACTAGGAGGTTTGATTTATCTAGCCTTTTTACAATTCCAATATAATTTTGGTCAATTGTTTTACTTCTTTCTTTGATGAGTATAGTTTTGACTTTGTCGGGCAAATAGATATACGATGGAAATAATGGACCGTCAATAATTGTTAATCCTTTATCCTTAGTTATTTTAAGTGCTTCTGTTTCAAGGACTCCTCTAATCTCTGTTTCAATTCTTTCTGGATCGTGAGTTGATAGGAAAGGTTCTCCATTTAACGAAATTGAAGTTAATAAAGAATTGGAGGAGTAAAGAAATGGTTCGATTCTGCCTCTTGAGGGATTAGAAGAGGCTAACCCAATAAATGGTTTATTTATTGGTAAACTTGGCAGATCAAAAAGGGAGGGGAAAACACCGTAAATAGATAAGTAAGAGGATGAAACTGCCAATGTTGAAATGCTAATTATTCCACCAGCTGAAGTTAGGCTTCTGCTACTTCCGTCAATAGCATAGATAGGTCTTTTGATGTCTTTAGGCAGAACCTCGTTAATTACTTCATTAGTCCCTAGAAATATGTCATTAGGACTGTTTTCTTCAAAGGTACCACTTTTTACGTCAAAGTAATCTTTGATATATTTTTGCACAATCTCGTTAAGTAATACAAAGAGTCCCTTATTTTCAGTCATTTTTCATATAAAAATATCGATGGAAATATTTAAATATGGCGTAATACCAATTGGTATTACCGCATCTTATTCGTCTTTCATTAACTGTCTAATTGCCACAATCACTGGATCCCAAACCCTACTTATAGCTGGTAAGTAGCCCATCTCAATGAAGAATGTGTCTTCTATGGTAAATCCTTTCATTATAGCTGCTGCCATCATATCAATTCTTCCTAGTACTTCTTCCTCTCCCACTATTTGAGCTCCGAGTATTTTTTTGCTGTTTTCGTCTGCTATAACCTTAATGTGAATGTCTTTCGCTCCAGGGTAGTATCTAGCTCTAGTCTTTCCAGTTATAGTAGCTGAAAAAGGTTTGAATCCATACTTCCTTGCCTCATCTTCTTGTAATCCTACTCTTCCTATGTAAAACTCCTTATATTTAGTTATTTGAGTATTTACTACTCCAGGGAAAGTCATTTCATGGCCTCCAATGTTACTTCCAGCTACGTATCCCATTTTGTTAGCAACGGGGGCAAAAGGAACCCAATAGGGAGTTCCGGTTATTATATTAACTGATTCTGTGTTATCTCCTGCTGAATATACTTCTCTATAACTAGTTCTCATATGTTCATCTACTTTAATTGCTCCAGTTTCTCCCAGTTTTATCTTGTCTTTGAATAAATCAACATTGGGAGTTACACCAATTGCTATTATAGTGCCGTCTACTTCATACTTTCCTTTGTCAGTAATGATTAACCTTCCTCCATTTTTTATTGCCTCAACTTTTTCTCCAAGCCTAACTTCTGCGTCTTTAGTTACTCTTTGCGTTATGATGCTTCCCAATTCTTGATCTAACATCTTGTTAAGAAGATAACTTCCTTTATGTAATAGTATAACTTTCTTTCCTCTGTTGGTTAGAGCCTCTGTCAACTCTATTCCTAGAATTCCTCCTCCTATGACAGCTATAGTGTTCAATGACCAAAGTTTCTCTCTGAGCTCAACCGCATTAGCAGGATGATGCGCATAAAACACTCTATCATTTCCATCTTCTACTGGAAGTTTCTTTGGAAGTGAACCAGTGCTAATTACAAGGTAATCGTATTCAGTTTTTGTTTTACCATCCTTTGATTCAGCATAGACTATTCTAGAATTAAGATCAACTTCTGTCACCTTTGTGTTTATTTTAACGTCAATCTTTCTTTTCTCTTGAAAGAATTGAGGGGTATAAGTCATAAATAAGTTCTCGTCATCAAATAGACCTTCAATAAAATATGGCACACCGCATGGCGCATGACTCACCATTTTTGTTGCTTCAAAAACAGTGATTTCCATTACAGGCTTTAATTTTCTAGCTCTAGATGAAGCACTCATACCAGCTGCTCCGCCGCCAATAACCACTAATTTTTCCATATAATTACATAAGAGAAGACCTTTTTATATTGTATTCAAAAATTCTTTTATGGAAGCAACAAGAAATGTATTTGAGGATTTCATCAAAAAGTTAGAAAGTACGAATGAAGCTGGTTTAGGTTTTAATGAGGCTGAAATCCTTAGATTTCTAAAAGCAGAAGGCAAAAAACAACTAGATATTTTTAACAAACTTGAAGAGAGTATAAAAGAGCAAAAATGGAGTGAAGCTCTCTCAAACTTACTTATCTTGGTTGAACGAATTAACGTATCTCTATTATTTCTTATGCAACCTACCAACTACTCTGTCTTAGTTAGCAGTAAAATTTCAAGTCTATTTGAGGAGTACTTATCAATTGTATCACTCTATATTTCTTATTCTCTACTAGAATTAAGACCAAACCTAAAGAAAATAGGGATTGAAAGTATAACAGCTACAGTTTCTACAAATCCTCCTTCAATTAGCATTTCAATGGTGGTAAAAGAATGATTAATCCGTATGAGCAATGGGAAAACTATTTTTCCGAAGCTTTAAAGGCTGATATACCTTCTATAGGGAAAATCGAAGAGTTAGTTTATTTAGGCATAGGAGGAAGTGGGATACCGGGCAGGATTTTAGAACTCTTACAACTTCCAACTTCTTATAAGCTTTTTAGAGGTTACAGTCCTTCTGTAACCGAGAAGAGCACAGTATTTGCGGTGAGCTACTCTGGTAACACTACAGAGACTATAGTAGCAATTCTTTCTTCTTTGAAGAAAACTAAAAAGGTAGTAGTTATAACTTCTGGCGGAAAGATTGAGGAAATCGCTAAGAAGCATAACCTACCTCTGATTAAACTTCCTAAAGGGTTACAAACCAGATATGTATTTCCTTTTATTTTTACTTACCTAGTCAGATTGATAAATGAAGGGTTAGGAACAAGCTTTAATGTAAGTGAACTATTAGAAGGAGTAAGAGAAAGTGCGTCTAAGGTTAATGAGATAGCAAGTGTTTTAGCTTCTGAAATTTCTGGTAAGATTCCAATCTTTTATGCTTCTTCTTTATTACCAATAGCCGAGAGATTCAAGCAAGAGGTCAACGAGAATGCAAAATATCCAGCATTTTTTAGTGAACTACCGGAGGCTAATCACAATGAGATTGAACTTTATTCCTCTCCTAATAATTTTTACCCTATTGTTTTTGTTTCAGATAAGATTGACGAAGCAACTGCTGAATTAATAAACGCTTATAAGGTTTATCCGTTTTATTCTTCTATTTTGAAGAATATCTCAAGCCTGACTTTATTAGCAGGCTACTTATCAGTAAAGCTTGCCTTATTACTAGGAGTGGAACCATCAGAATTAAAAATAATACCAAAGATTAGAGAGAGGACCTTCAAGCTATTCGAGGGTGAAATAAATAATGCAGATTAAGGTCTTTAACACTCTCGGAAAAACGCTTCAACCATTAGAGACTGTAGAGCCTCAAACAGTAAAAATGTATGTATGTGGACCTACAGTCTATGATTATCTTCATATAGGTCATGGAAGAACTTTTGTAGCATTTGATGCAATGGTTAGATATCTAAAGCTTAGAGGTTATAATGTAATAAGGGTACAGAATATTACCGATATTGATGACAAAATCATAAAGAAGGCTCAAGACACGGGAAAGGATTGGAAAGACATAGTAGATTTTTATACAAAAGACTATTTAGATGATTTGCAACAATTAAAAGTTGAAATAGATCAACATCCTAGGGTTACTTATCATATAAAAGAGATAATCGATTTCGTTCAAGCTCTTATCGATAAAGGTCATGCTTATGTTTCTCCTAGTGGCAGTGTTTACTTTGATGTTGATTCTTTTCCTTCCTATGGAGCTTTATCTGGTACAAAAAAAGAAGAATGGAATCAAGGAGAAGAGTTTGTAAAAGAAAAGAAAAACCCTTATGATTTCGCTTTATGGAAAGCTTGGAAACCTGGAGAACCTTACTGGGAATCTCCATGGGGAAAAGGAAGACCTGGTTGGCATATCGAATGTTCGACTATGTCTATGAGGTACTTGGGAGAACAATTCGATATTCATGGTGGTGGAATTGATCTTGTCTTTCCTCACCACGAAAACGAGAGAGCACAAAGTGAAGCATTAACTGGTAAACAATGGGTAAAGTACTGGGTTCACGTATCATATTTAACAATTAGAAAGGAAAAAATGAGCAAATCCTTAGGTAATATAATTCCTCTTAATGAAGCGTTAAAAAGCTGGGGCCCTTCTATACTCCGTTATTGGTATCTTTCATCTCATTATAGAAGCAGTTTAGATTATAGCGAGGAATCACTAGAACAAGCGAAGAACGCAATAGTTAGGTTAAAAGACGCCATGAGCGTTATAAGAAGTGTAATAAAAGAAGGGCCAAAATATTATTCTAAAGATGAAGATATCCATGACCAAAAGAAAATAGTTGAATTGCTTAAAGGTTTTCATGCAGCTATGAGTGAAGATTTCGATACGGCAAAAGCTTTGTCATATATTCATGAAATATCCAGCTTAGTATTCTCTAAGATACAATATTCTAGAGATTTCATGTCTGCGATGCTAGCCTTTGATGCTTTTAGGCAATTTAATTATGTATTTGGAATAATGGATGAGGAGTTTTATCCAACTTATGATATGCTATATAAGATAATTGACGCAGTTGTTGAAGTTAGAAATGAATTAAGAGCTAAAAAAATGTATGACCTTAGTGACCAAATAAGGGCTATATTATCTAACGCAGGAGTGAAGATCCTTGATAGTAAAGACAAGTCTACTTGGAGATTTGAGTAGTTCTTTCTACTATCATAAGCGGAATTTTTTCTTTGTTAAAATATCTGACCAGCATTTCAACTGTGGTGGGGCTAGTATCTAGTTTCTTGATTTCCTCAATAGAAAAGAATTTAGCTTCTCCAGCATCACTGCCAGCTCTCAGTTCTCCTCCAGCTATCTCACAAATAAAATCTATTATTACATAGTGAAATCCTTCTTTGATTATTTCGACTATAGCCAAGGGTTCTTTCACGTTAATATCTAGATTAGTTTCTTCTTTCATCTCTCTCCTTATCGCTTCTTCTAAAGTTTCTCCATATTTTACTTTACCACCTGGGATTGCCCAGCTCCCTTTATTCGGCGCGTGTTTTCTTTTTACGAGCAGAACTTTTCCTTCATTATCAAATATTACTGCTCCGACTGCAACCAGAGGATGTTCCATATAAAGTTATCATGGGATAAAAGTTAATATATAGTTATTTAACGTAGAAATGTGATGATTAAAAGTATCATTCTCATAGCTCTAATGCTTCTAGTACCCTTAATGGTAACCCACTCTTTGCCTACAATGTATAATAACTACAATAAACCAAGCGTCATAAATACAATAACAATTTATAAAGATTTACAATATAAAATAGAATTGCAAAAGCAAGTAACTCAAAATGAAACAAAGACTACTTTAGTTAATAGTACAACAACAAATACAGTAGTTCCTACTAAGGTTACTGAAACAGTTGGAACATATATGGTAAATTATACCGTGACTAACGTTAGCAATGAAAATATATACGTAAAAATTTCTGGTAATTTTACCGAGAACTTTACTTTTATTAGGCAAGGTAACTATAGTCTTAATATACTTCAAGATGTTGTTAGCCTTGACTATCCTTATATTCCGCCTTTCTTAATGCTCAACAATACGTACGCGTTGTTTATTAAATCTTCGCCTTATGTGATTGCTTATCTCGATTCTTTAAACTATACTCTTCTTGGCAAAAATGTTACTGCATATGAGTTCGCTATTGTTTACAATTCATCTTACTTTGCTCTTTATGACCTCCTTAGTAATGGGATACTTGCTAATTATACTACTACATATAACGGCTCAACCCTTGTTATGTCGTTAATAAACTACGGGGGAGAATACAACATTACACTTAATTCGTCTTTAGATAATACCTACTTATCACAGCCTTATCTTTACCTAGAGTATGTTTATAGTTCTGCTTCCAATTCTCTTCAACCTCAAAATTATGTTCAAGTTTACTATCCGTTTATTGTTGGCAACTATTTGGGTCAAATAGTATATCTTTTGTATCCTCAGCAAGGCAATCTTGTTATTCCTAACAGTTTTTACGGCGTCAATGTTAACTTCGAGCTGTACTTTAAGCCAATAGGTGGTCAAGTTCTAACTTACCTACAGACAAATTCATCACAAATAGAATGGAATGGTAACTACTTTAATTATATAAACACGACACAATTAAAGTTGGTTAATGGTAGTGTACAGAACGCTTTATTGTATAGGAATGCTACACAAAATGCCACAGTGTATCTTTATTTCTCTCAAGATTCTCATATTCTTCTAGAAGAATTAGTATATAGTGTACTCTTACATAACTATTCTGTTGAGTTGCAGTTTTTAGGGAATAACTATTATAACATCAATCAAAAATATATCAACATCACGTCACCAAAATACACTACTCTAGATTATCACCTAGTTAATTTTAATGAAGGACTGATTATAGCCATAGTGGTCACTGTTGTATTGTCAGCAATAATTATTCTTTTCAGACAGAGATAAACTGTAAGTTAAAACTTTCAACTCAAAGTATATAGTTAAGTTAAAATTTTTAGATTGAGAATATAGAGAATGAGAGATATGTCCTCAGCTGTCCAAGAAACTCTTTCTTCAAACCTTTATGACCAACAAGTTAAAAAGCTATATCACGTAGGTGAAATCCTTGGTTTATCACAAGATGTTTTACAAGATCTAGCAACCCCAGAGAGGGTAATACAAGTTAAAATTGAAATTAGAGGCGCAGATGGCAAATTAAAAACGTTCATGGGCTGGAGGTCTCAACACAATAGTGCATTAGGTCCTTATAAAGGTGGTGTAAGGTATCATCCAAATGTTACACAAGATGAAGTAATAGCATTGTCAATGATGATGACGTGGAAAAACTCCTTATTACAATTACCCTATGGTGGAGGAAAAGGTGGAATTAGAGTAGATGTTACGAAACTAACAAGAGATGAATTAGAAGCTTTATCAAGGAGATACATAGACGCATTGTACAAATATATAGGAAGCGATATAGACGTTCCGGCTCCAGATGTAAATACAAATCCTCAAACCATGGCATGGTTTTTAGATGAATACATTAAAATAACTGGTAAGGCTGACTTTGCAGTATTTACTGGGAAACCAATAGAATTAGGTGGACTACCTGCAAGGATATATAGTACTGGTCTAGGTGTAGCCACAATAGCTAAAGCAGCTGCGCAAAAGTTCTTAGGAGGGCTTAATGATTCAACAGTTATAATTCAAGGTTTTGGTAATGTAGGTTCTTATGCTGCTGAATTTTTGCAACAAATGGGAGCAAAAGTTATTGGTGTAAGTGATTCTAAAGGAGGAGTTATTGACCCTAATGGTCTTGATTTGAAAAAGCTGAAAGAAGTTAAAGATACCACGGGTTCAGTAATTAATTATCCAACTGGAAAGAAAGTTACAAATGACGATCTGTTAATTTCTGAGTGCGATATATTAATACCTGCTGCATTAGAGAATGTAATCCATAAGTTCAATGCACCGAAAGTTAAAGCTAAATTAATTGTTGAAGGAGCTAATGGTCCATTAACTGCAGACGCAGATGAGATTATGAAACAGAGAGGTATTCCAGTTGTTCCAGATATATTAGCAAATGCTGGTGGTGTTGTAGGAAGTTACGTGGAGTGGGCTAATAATAAGATGGGACAAATTATGACTGAAGAGGAAGCAAAGAACTTGATAATTAAGAGGATGGAAGACGCATTTGAAGGAGTTTATCAGAAATATAATAAGTTAGGAGATCAAGATTTAAGGACTGCAGCTATGGCAATCTCAATAGAAAGAGTAGTAGATGCAATGAAAGCTAGAGGTATGTTATAAGAGTTAATATCATAAGAACAGCAAAGATAACTATTCCTATAATCAACATAGTTTTTGCTATTTTCTTATTACTTCCAAAAACTATAGGAATAGGTCCTATAAAGATAACTCCGCCATATTCTGTTTTTTGTTCTTTTCCCTCTTCTTTCTCTTCTTCGCTTTTATTTCTCATTTCTAAAAGAAGCCCTAAAGTAACTAAAAACAAACCTAGAAATACCACAGTTAAACCTATGGCAAATAAAAGTTGATTCATAATTTTTATATCGATTCAAAAGATTTAATCTTATTTGCGAGTATTTCCATTTCCTTTGGCATTTCTACGCCATCATACATTGTAACTAGTTCTCCTATGCTATTTCTGACTTTTCCATAATCTATTCCTCTTTTCCTAAATACGTTAACAAGCCAACTGTATGTCTCTTCTTTTGTTAATTCTCTTAGTTCTTTCTCATCTGGATAAACTCCGAATTTTCTTATTACATCGATGATCTTACTCTTAGTATAATAGTTTTCCACTTCTTTACCTAAAGGTACACAGTACTCTTTCAAGTTTATATCTATTTTATCGCAAAGTCCCAAGAACAATATATCTAAACCAAGTAGCTCACGTAATCTTAACCATAGCTGGAGTTCAAGGTCTGTACTCACTTTGTATATCCCTATTCCTAGTTCATCGTTAGCTATTCCTATTCTTCTTAACCAATTCAATATAACTGAAGGTTCTGCTAATTCGCTAGTTACAATAATTAATTTATCAAAAAATATTTCTGATAAGTTAACTCTTAAAATTCCAGTTATTGTTTTTAACTGCTCATCTAACTTTACCTTAATAGCAGAAGAAACTCCACTTTTCTTTTTCATAACAATGTAATTATCTACTGGAGAGGAAATGACATAAGGTGAATGCGTAGTTATAAATACTTGAAAGATTTCATTATTAGCCCAATCTTTGATAAGTTTCATAACTCTAGACTGTAGGGTAGGGTACATATTTACCTCGGGTTCTTCAAGCAATAATATCTTCCTTCCACTAAGCCATAATATGAATAACATTAATATAACTCTTTGAAAGCCACTTGCCGCTAAATCAATATAAATTGGTAAATTCTGGATATTTAAAACAAGTTTACTTGAGTCCCAAAATTCCACTCCCTTTATATCCGGAATAACTTCACTTATCAAGTTTATGAAATCATACCACTTTCTTCTCATGTTAATGGGGCTTCTATTCATCTCAACCATTTTCTTTAATACAGCATCAAAGTATGTCTGGTCAAATATCGGCACATACTCTATTCCTTGAGTTGCGATAGAAAATAACGATTTTACTTCTTCGAATTGATCTCTTATCGGAGGAGAATTATCTACTGTAAATGATTCAATATTCCATTCAACAAAATGATTGTTATACTTAATCTTGTTTACTATCTCAACTCTCATTTTTCTATTTCTACCTAATGCTTGCATAACTTCTTCTTCTGAAAATTCTAGAGTACCACCAATAGTTATAGGCTTATTTATATCATAGTCTTTCCACAATAACATATATTCTTGATTTCTGTCCTCGATACTCCTCTTTTCTAACCCAGAGCCGAGGTTTTTAATAAACAAGTAAATTGCGGTAAGTAAATTTGTCTTCCCTGAACCATTATAACCAACTATTACGTTTAACCCTCCAAGGTCTTCCAGTTTTATGTTTGATAAACTTCTAAAGTTGTCCACGTAGAAGTTGATAATCTTCACTTTTCTTCACTCTACGCTTATTTCTACATCCGAAGATATAACAATTAGCAAGCTATTTGATGACGTTCTATATATAAAGAAAAAAAGGTGGTATTATTAGTACTAATGTTTTAAAGGGTAGCTCTTATGATCCCACCATCAACTGGGATTAATGCTCCAGTAACGTATGTAGATAGATTTGATGCCAGGAACAGTATCACATTAGCAACCTCCTCCGGTTTTCCTATTCTCTTCAATGGAACATCTTTAACTATCTCTTTTACAATTTCTTCCTCTTTTCTATTTTCTCTCTTCGCTCTATCTTTAACTAATTGATCTACTCTATCTGTATAAGTCCAACCTGGCATAACTCCATTAACTAGTATCCCCTTTTCTCCTAACTCTCTAGAGGCTGATTTTATTAATCCAGCTAATGATAGCCTTACTACGTTAGATAGATCGAGGTTAGGCAAAGGTTCTTTTAGTGTCATTGAAGTAGACAAAATAATCCTTCCGCCACTGCTCATTAACTTAGCAGATTCTCTAACAGCTATAACAGCACTCATTAGAAGTAAATAAAATGCGTTAAGCCAATCCTCATTACTTAACTCCAGCAGGTTCCCGGGTTTTGGACTTCCAGTAACGTAAGCCAGTACATCAAGACCTCCTAGTATTTCATAACCTTTTCTAACTAAATTCTCTACATCTGTGGGCTTGGTTAGATCAGCCACGATGTAATTTACTTCCCCGATTTCCTTTAATTTCTCATACGCTTTAATCAAGTTTCTTTCATCGTGAGAAGAAATAATCACTTTAGCTCCTTCTTCTAAAAATCTTTTTGCGGTAGCAAATCCTATACCTTTACTTGCTGCTGTTACTATTACTTTCTTCCCCTTTATTCCCAGATCTATCTTTACCACCAAGGAAATATTCAATGGTATACTTATTTGGTTTTGTCGTTGTCATCATCTCCCTAATCTTCTTAAAATCTTCCTCTAAAGTTCTTCTTAAGTTGGGGTTATAAAGTGCAGCTGCTGGATGATAAGTAGGGAAAACCACAATCTCTTTATCTTTATATTTCCAAGAATACGCTTTACCTCTTACTTTAGTTATTGAAGAAAAATTTCCTCCAATTTTGTTTAAGATATATTTTGTAGAATGCCTTCCAAGAGTAACAATTATTTTTGGCATTATCAGATCTATTTGTCTGTCTAGATAAGGCGAACATGCGAGAATTTCTTCTTCTTCCGGGTCCCTATTGTTAGGAGGCCTGCATTTCACTACGTTTGTTATAAAAACATCTTCCCTGCTTAACCCCAAGACATCTTTTATTAATTGTGTCAAGAGCTTCCCTGCAGCACCAACAAAAGGTTTCCCTTCTTTGTCTTCATTTTCTCCGGGTGCTTCACCTATAAACATAATCTCTGCTTTTGGATTTCCTTCTCCTGGTACTGAATTAGTTCTAGTTTGCCATAACTTACACTTTTTACAAGAGAGAACTTCTTCTCTTACTTTTTCTAAACTATCCATCAGGGAATCGACCCCTCTTCACTGCTCAGACTATGTCGGCATCATCACAATGTTCCCCACTCGGCTGAGGATCCTCACAGATAACTCTCGGATCCCGGAGGAGAGTGGGGTTGTTAAAAATTTAATCTCAGAGGAAGCTATTAACTTTAATGTCAGCAAATAAGAAGTTCTTTGAACTTCAAGATTTAATTTTGTTAAAAACGTCTATTGAAAAGGTTTTATTACATCTGAATGAGAGAAAAGAAAAAACAGTGTTCCCATGGGTTAATAGAGAATTATCTGGTTTATGGAACATGAAAGATGATGATATGAAACAAGATCTTCAAGAGTTGAAACAATACATTCAAAATGAAGATTATGAGAAAACTAAGAGCAAAATATTAGAAGTTAAAGCAAAGATAGAAGCAAAAATAGATGTTTTGTATAAGGAGATGTTAAACTATTGATGTTATTGCATGTATATTCTGGTACATCATGTATATAGCAACTAATATTATAATAATTGCAAATATTTTTCTCAGCATTCCTCTTGGCATGCTACTAGCAATTCTTGCACCAACATAACCGCCACCTATTCCACCCAAAAGGTAAAGTATACTAATTCTTGGATCAACTAAACCTGAGAGGGCATACGTAGCTGATGCAGCAACTCCAAAAGTCCCTACCGCAATTAAGGAAGTTCCAACAGCTTTAATCATACAAATCCCAGTGCTAAAAAGTAAACCCGGCACGATAAGAAAACCCCCACCAATTCCGAAGAAACCAGAAGCAAATCCTACTGCAAACCCTATTGGAATAATTCTGGCAAAGTTTACTCTTTGTAATATACCTCTTTTTTCTCCTCCATTTGTGTATGTCTTTGATACTGCTGGTCTATCTTTTCCTTTATAAACCATAATGGCAATTACTATCATTAATATTGCGAATAAGAATAATAGTAAATCACCATGAATTAAAAGTCCTAGCCTAGCACCTACATAATCGCCAAGAATTCCGGGTATTGTGAATATAACCCCTTCAAGGATTCTGACATTTCCCTTTTTCCAGTGAATAAAGGCGTTTATATAAGCGTTTAACCCTACTGCTAATGCAGTAGTACCTATAACAAGGTGATCAACCAAACTTTCCGCTGTAGAGTTCCCAGCTACCCCTGGTAAATAAGCTAAACCTACGAAATACAATAAAAGGGGAACTGCAAGTATTGATCCTCCCCCGCCTATTAATCCTAAAGTAAAACCAACTAAGAAACCAGATATTATCGATAAAATATATTGTAATAGTCCTATTTGCGATTCTATTGATGAAACGTCTATCATGAATTACATAATTTTATTTTTAGTTTAAAAAGTTTTGTTTAATCAAAAGTTTATTAAGGTATGTTTTCTCCGTGAGGGCATTTGTCAGGCTTTCCAAGAAACTCATAAATTTTTTCTACTACTTCATCAGGGACTGAGAAATCAAACTGTTGAGTATACTTACAAGCTTCATCTGGCGATATTCCAGCTTTTACTAAGAGAGTTTCTATAACTCTATGAGCTTTAACTAATGAATTTATAGCATCTTTCCCCTCATTAGTTAAGTAAATCCCTTTTTCTGTTTTTTGTAAAAAACCTTTACTTTCTAGATGCAGAATCTCCTCATGTGCACTTGCAGGACTTATGTTTAGATCTTTGGATACCCAAGATAATTTTGCTGGCTTCCCCTCATCATTATATCTTTTTATTGTCAAAAGATAGCTTAATTCACGCCTTGAGATCTTCACAATAAGAATATTTGCTTCAAAGCTATTTAAAACTTGATAAGTATATGAAAGGAATAATTCCAGCAATAGTAACTCCATTTAAAGAAAATGAAGAATTAGATTTAGACGCTCTAGAGGGCTATATAAATTTCTTGAAGAGAAATGGTATAACGACTTATTTCGTCCTAGGATCTACTGGAGAGTTCAATATGTTATCATTGGATGAAAAGCAGGTATTTATAAAGAAAATCTCAGATTTGAGTAAAAATATTATAGTAAATGTAACTGAAAACTCTCTGTATAATGCATTAAAATTAGCTAAACTAGCTATAGATTATGGTGCACAAGAGATAGCTAGTCTTCCACCGATATATCATAAGCCTTCAGAAAAAGGGATTATACAGTACTATGAGAGTCTATCAAAGTTTGGAACTCCTCTGAACATGTATTACTACCCTGGAAATACTTATGAAATATCAGAAAACACGATATCTACGTTAGTGGAAGAGGGTATAATTCAAGGAATGAAATACACAACAAATGATTTAGTTAGTTTTAAGAATTTTCTGAAACTGAAGGAGCTTAACAAAGAATTTTCTTTGCTTATTGGTAACGATGAATTAATAATTGACTCAATACTGATTGGTGGTGACGGTGTAGTTTCAGCAGTAGCAAATATTGCCCCAGAGCTAATGGTAAAAGAGTTTGAAGCACTACAAAAAGGAAATGTAGTCGAGGCATTAAAAATACAAAAAGAAATTGATAAATTAAACGAAGCTATAATGACTGGCGACTACCCTTCAACCTTAAAAGTTGGTTTAAAATATAGGGGAATTTATGTAGGCAAAGTAAGGAGTCCATTGCAAGAAAATATGGATGGAAATTCATTAATATATGGAGTATTAAAAGAAATTGGATTGTGATGAGGGTCGATGTGCTGAAAAGATGAAGTAATTATCTCCGGCTGAATTCATTTCATATTTTTCATAATTTTTTCTCTCACTGAAGGATCTAAACTCTGTAATACTTCGTTCATAATTTTTGCGTCTCTTTCAGCTAAATTTTTAGGTAAGTTAGATACTGCTTTTGCTCTGAGTTTAAGTATAGCTTTTATCACATTATCATCATACATGGAAATTATTCTTCCTCCACTTTCACACCAGTTCTTATACTCTTCATCAGTAGCCTTGCTAGCTAATACATTTAAAACGTCAGTCATTGTTTTGACTACCGTATTTTCATCTAGTGTTAATAACATCTGGAAGATTTTACTTAGAACTTCATTTCTTTGTGTATAAGGAAGTCTAGCTATTTGAATAGGATCTAGTTGTTGAGACATAATATAATTATTTTTCCAAACTAAATAAAACTTTCTCTATTTAGGTTCTTCTAACTCACGTGACTTTAGTACTCTTTGAAACTTGCTATATCTCTTTATTGAGTCAGATACAAATAAAACGGAAGCTAAGATGCTTATTAATGAGGCATAAAGTTCCATAGCGAAAGGATGTGAAAACATCAAAGTAATTATAAGTACTGTTGACGTAAGAAAGAAAGATGCAAAGAATATACTTTTTGGTAATATATTGTTAAATATCATTATATAATCATCATCAAGAACTACCTTATTCACAACATATTTTCCGTCATAAGTCTCTCTAATTAAACCATTTTCAATGAGTTTCTTTACATGATATCTAACGGCACTTGTGGATGCAAAACCCAAATCATCTTGTATTTGTCTTAAGGTAGCTTCTTTTTTCTTTAGTAAGTAATAGTAAACTCTTCGAGTAGACGGTGATAATTCTAACTCCATTAATATAATTCTATTGCTATATTAAATAAGATTTTCCTTCATTGATTGGAATAGATATTTAAAGTATTTCGCTTAAAGGTATCGTGTGAATAAATTAGCTATTGCAGCGGCTAGTGGTGTATTGCTTTCGTTGGCTATCGCTTTTGTCGTCGTATATCTAACCACGTATTATTATATTTTTCCTCCTAGTCCTATTAAATTTCATGAAATAAAGAATAGCACTACAATAGATGATAACTCGTTTGCACCAGCTTATGTTCTAAATTTAAGTAATACTAGCTATGTTAGGTCAGAAACCGCTTTAATAGCCTCTTTGCCTGCAAATATAACCGGAGGCATTACATATACTCCGTTTAATAAATCACCTCAATTTATCCGCAATGGTTCTATTAAATATAACGTATTTTACGTCCAACCTAGTTTTGTTCAAGCTGAACCAAATTCTACAGTCTCATTTATACTTTATTTCAATATGACATATTTGAATATGTATAACGATTCGATCTATACTGATCAAATAGGTAATTTAGTACGTGTAATTAATGTAACCCCTCTTAGCTCATTAAACACAACCTTAACAAAATATGAAGTTAATCTTTATATAGGTAATGTTAAGGAAAATACACTAATTATTCTACCTATATGGGATACTAAGTTACTAGAGATCCAGTACGTTCTGATTCTGGTTTATTAATGCTGTTTATTGTTAGAGTATTACTCGCTCCTTTATTCTTATACAAGTCTGTCTCGAGCTTTTTCTCGATAAATATAATTAAGTGGATGAAGCGAAAATCATAAAAGTGGTCATGTTATATTATTAAATGCCGCGGTAGCTCAGCTGGCAGAGCGCCGGGCTGTTAATCCACTGGGTGCAGATACCCGGTGGTCGAAGGTTCGAGTCCTTCCCGCGGCGCCATAACATAATTTCTTCATAAAACAAGTTTCTCTTAAAGGATAACGGTTTGTTGAAGATTTGCAATCGAATATATAAGGAAAAAATAACATAGAAGTATTTGGGATTGACTTTAATATACCTTCTTAGGCATTATGTCTCTGTTAACTAAAGTTATGGAAATCGTCGCACATATGTTACTATTATAAATATGATAAGTCTATCATCCTTAAGTCTCTGCGTTGTTTACTAATCAACATATCATTTTAAAATATTCTTTAAGCTTTTACTTGCGCTCTCTTGTTTAAGAAATCAAGCCATAGGAAGAATGCTAAAGAGAATCCAAAGAATCCCATAAAGTACGCTTGTGGTATATTTTGATCCGAAATTAATGCCGTTAAAGCGCTTCCTCCTGCGGAGGCAAAATTCTCTCCAGCATTAAAGATCCCTAATATTGAACCTCTATTTTTCTTTATGTTTTTGAACATTAGTGAAAAGAATGATGTACTATATAGCGGATATAAAGAACCAAATGAGACGAATGGTAATATTATTCCATATTCTATGTTTATCTTGAGAAATGTGAGAACGCCGAGAATTATCATTATTAACCCTCTAAGGCTCATTACAATAAAACTATAGTATAGTTCATTATCTTTTACAATTTTCACTGCTTTATTGTAAACAAACTCGTCAAAGATATAAAGTCCAGTGTAACTAAGAAAATACACATAGTTGGGTATTTTGAATAATCCTAAAGTAGGTATGTAAATAACATAGAAAATTTCCGCAGAAAGATTAAATATGGAAAAAGAGAGGATAGCCTCTGTAAGATCTTTTATTGCTTTTACTTTTTCAGTTTTATCCTCCCTTATTTCTCCCTTATATTTTGGTACCAAAATAGCGTTTAGGATTAGCGCGATTATAAAGAACCCAAGTAATATGCGGAAATCTGCAACTATTGCACCTAATACACTTCCTAAAATATTTCCTGCTAGAGATAATTGAGAAAGTCTGACATTACCTAAGACAGTTTTTTCAACCTCTAACTGTTCTAATAAAAGAACAGAATAAAGAGGCCCGTCTAATGCACTAAAGAATCCGAGTATACTATAACCTATTATACCAAGATTAGTCTTTAGCGTTAGAAAAGATATTATTATTCCGCTTATTGGAAGTAGTATGAAATATGAATACCTTTCTTTATTTTTATCGATAAGGGAGCCCCAAAAGTAAGAACCAAAACCATTAGCTATATTATTTAATGTTATGCTAAGCCCAAGTAGAGTCATTGAATGTGTGTGTTGATACAAGTTTATTGGATAAAGCAAAGACAGCATCGTTAAACCAGCTACTATAAACGTTTGTCCTAGGAAGAACTTCACGTAAAGGTAGCTTCGAATAATAAAGTTAAAAGAGGTTTTGGCCCAAGAGAAAATTCTTTAGTCCAGAATGGATATTCGAACCTGTGTACTTACCTGCATTGATTATTGCAATTATAGTCTATGGTATGATAGCCTTCAGAGGGTTATCAAAAGTTCCACCTTGGGCTTCAATGTTTTTTGGAGGGGTCTTGATGATCATTACTGGAGTTTTAAGTGTAAATGAGGCGTTACAATCTATTAATCTTGACGTTATACTATTTTTAATTACTCTTTTTGTGTTTGCTTCATCTCTAGAAGTCTCTGGTTTCTTAAAATATTTGGCATATAAAATAGTTAGTAGTTACAAACAGCCAAGGCGTATTATGTTTTATATTCTTCTTTACTCCGGACTGCTTTCTAACTTAGTCACAAATGATGGTATATCAGCTAGTTGGACGCCAGTGATTTTAGAAGTTTCTAGATTTATGAATGTTGATGAGTTACCTTTTCTATACGCTCTCGCATTTGGTGTCACTATAGGCAGTGTTATGATGCCTACTGGTAATCCACAAAATTTGCTCATAGCCCTTGAAGGGAATATAAAGGAACCTTTTGTTACATTTCTTTTATATCTTGGAGTCCCTACTATACTTAATCTCCTCTTATCGTATTTTCTAATGCTTTTTCTCTTTAAAAATAAACTGTCTGACGTAAAAATAGATGATATAAAGATTGACATAAAAGTAAATAAGAGGTTAGCTTATTCTTCTCTTATTCTTCTTATAATAACTGTGGTACTCTTCTTTATATTTAGTTTTATCAGAGTTGATATACTTCTAGCTTCTTTAACTACATCATCGATTTTACTTATTATAAGTACGGAAAGTAGAGATATAATGAGCAGAATAGATTGGTCAACTATTATATTCTTTATTGGTCTTTTCATCTTCACTGAAGGGTTATACAAAGGCGGGGTTATACAATTAATCTACCAAGTTCTCCCTCCACCTACAGATGTCCTTCTAATCATGGTTTCAAGTATTTTGCTTAGTCAGGTACTTAGTAATGTACCTCTTGTTGCGATTTACATACCAGAAATGTATCAACTGGGAGCAACATCAACAATAGACTGGATAGCCTTAGCAGCAGGAAGTACTATAGCAGGTAACCTTACTCTTATAGGTGCAGCGAGTAACATAATAATTTCTGAAGCTTCAGAAAGTAGAGGAGGAAAAAGTTTTAGTTTCTTTCAATTTATGAAGTATTCTACTCCAGTCCTTTTACTAAACTTCATAGTTCTATATCTTTTTATTTCTTTGGTTGGAAGAGTCTAGATACTGCAACTAACTGCATCTCATTTGTACCTTCGGCTATTTCCATGATTTTTGCATCTCTGTATAATCTTTCTACCTTAGAACCTCTGTTTAAACCATGTCCTCCAAATATATGAAGTGCAAGTCTTGTTACTTCTGTTGACGTAACTGCTGCATAGTACTTAGCCATAGAAGCTTCTGTCGTTGCCTCATAACCGTTATCAAATAAACTCGCTGCTTTCCATGTAAGAAGTCTTGATGCCTCTACTTTTATATAAGCATCAGCTAAATTGAATCCAATCCATTCTTGCTCTACTAATGCTTTCCCAAATTGTTTTCTTGATTGTGCTCTTGCTATTGCCTCTTCTAATGCTCCTCTAGCTATTCCTACTGCGATCCCTGCATACCCATTTCTACTTACCATTAATGCTTTTAATGCTCCTCTGTATGCATCTCCTTCTTTTCCTATAATACTGTCTTTTGATATCCTTACATTGTTAAATTTAACATAAGACACTCCAGCTCCTCTTATTCCCATTATGTCTAACTTATGGATTTCTACTCCCGGTAATTTTGAGTCAATTAAAAGTAATGAGACTCCTTGTCTATCTCCAGGGTTTCCACTTGTTCTAGCTAATACTACCATTTTTGTTGAGAAGGACGCAGCACTAGTAAATATCTTCTCCCCAGATAATACTAGTTCATTACCATCGGGCTTGGCAGTTGTCTGTAATGCTCCTAAATCAGACCCAGCTTGTGGCTCTGTTAACGCTACAGCATAGATCTCTTTTGCTTTTATCCCCTTTTCAATCCATTCTTGTGCAGAGTCTCCTCCAATCGAAACTAGGAGTTGTAATGCGTTTTGTTGTGTGTGTAAGGAGTGAGAAGCTCCTCCACTTTCTGTTCCTAGTTCTTCTGTAGCTATTGCAAATCCCATCTCTCCTAATCCTAATCCCCCATATTTAGTCGGCTGTTTCATTCCGAGTAATCCCATCTCTCCTAGATCTTTAACTATCTTGTCACCGCCGTCATTTGTTTCGTCCATTTGTTTTGCATATTCCTTAACAGTTTTCTGAGTATATTCTCTAATTTTGGCTCTATATTCTTCTAATTCCTTACTTAGTGAGATCATGTCAAGTATAAATTGTATAAGCAATATTAAATTTTACACTAGTGGTCCTGCCTTTAAGGTTGGGGGTGGCTTCTTTGTGCTAGTTATGAATTATTGTAAAAGATTATTTGTTGATTAGAAAGTTGTTTCAAAAAACGATTTGGTTAAACTATTTGAACGTCAATTTTTCATTTGCTGAACTAAAAATAAAAGCAAGAAATATAAGAGAGAATAAAAATTATACACATAAGGGGTATCTAGCCCTCAGACAGCCTCGCAGAAGGTAGTGTGAAGAGGGCTTCCTGCCGTATAGGTGTGAATTTCCTTGAACGAAGCTATTTACATTCTACAGATACTCTTAACATCAATAATGTTAATCCATGTAACTTATTTAGATTTAAAGACGAGAGAGATAGACCTCAAAATATGGTTATTATATTCCCCCTTAGTACTTCTTTTCTTTTTTCAATACAAGACCTTGAATCTTTTCCTATATCTGTATTCAGTAATTACAGTTAATGTCTTGATACTCGTTTTTTATTATGTCTCTCTGATGGGAGGGGCAGATTTATTTCTTTCATTAATTTTGTCTTTTAGTAATGCATCTGTAAGACCTTTGTTCTTCTCAAGGTTCTCTTTGATAGGGCTTGAACCATTAACGATTTTACTTTATTCATCTTTTTTAATTCTTTTAACAACTATTGGAAACTTCTTGAGAAATTATTCCTATACAAAGGAGTATCCTTTGAAACTAAGACTGATACTAGCTTTTTCGGGGCGAAGGATCAGGGTAAAAGATTTTCTTAGTTCAAAATTCCTTTTCCCACTGACTCAAATTGATGAGTCAACTCGGCAAGTTACATTAAGGACTACTTTCTTAGTTGATGAAGATGACGCAGAATGGAGAAAGAAGTTTTCAGAATATGTACAAAAAGGATTGATAAAGGAAGAAGACTATATATGGGTTACATGGGGAGTTCCAGTAATTCCATTTATAGCTCTAGGATATTTTATTAGTCTGATTGTTGGTTTACCACTATAATCTAATTATGTAATATATTATTATTAAGCCAAGTAAACTTAGAGATGCAATGACCATGGAGGGATAAGCATACATTGGATTATCATAAGAGGACCACATCATAAATGAGGATAATAACATTACTTCTTCTCCTACTAGAATTCCTCCTAAAAGTGTTAAAGCTACGGTAAGCTTTGTCTTACTTATCTTTCTTACTTGAAACAATTCAAAAGCTACTAGGCCAGCTATTAATATAGAAACTGCTGCAATAGCAATGTTTATTGTCCATACGTGTATCATATATTTTGTAACCTTATCCGGACCTTTTAAATTTTTGCCGAAATCAGTTAATAAACTGAAAAGTAAGTATCATAAACCTGAAATAATAACAAAAAACGTGGAAATAGATATATTTCAATTTAATGTCTCATCCTATAAGAGAAGAAGTCAACATGTCGAGCTAATATCTTATTTTAGCACTTTGCTTAAAGCGAAAAATCTTTAAGTTAGAAATGAAGAAGGATAGTATGGACCCGTAGCTCAGCCAGGATAGAGCGCCGGCCTTCTAACCCAGAAGGCCGTGAAGTAAGCCGGTGGTCCCGGGTTCGAATCCCGGCGGGTCCGCTATCCCCGTAAGATAGTGAGATAAAAATTAGAAATTATAGGTTTAGATCGAGAGCTGTCGTAAAAATACTACCTTTAAGGTCTTTATATATCCCATGAAACCATTCAAATTTAGCTCTTCTAATAAGATAGACATAAAGAAGAATGAGTAAAATACTTGGGATCATTGCCTGTTCATTAGGAAAGAGGACGATAAAATACGAGGTTAAAAGAAAAATAAAGAGATATGAAATAAAGTAGAAGATTCCACGAAAGAACGTTTAGGACATTTAACGTTTAATTATTTCCTTTATCACATAAATGATTTCGTGCATTGCTTGAGATCAGTATGTGCTTTTTAAGGATAATTCTATGATCTATCACTCAAGTTACGTTAAAGTTATATGATGTATGAGATGTGTTAAGCTTAAATCTATTCAAGTCCGCTGTACCTTAGTGTTTTACTTATGCCATGGATTCCTATTAGATCTGCGGATAAGCTAGTTTATGGTCAAGTAGTTAAATTGGAAATAGGCAAAAAGATTAGGGTAGAAAGTTTTAAGGGGGATAGGTGGATTGAAATAACAAAAAAGGACAATAGCAGTTTTGAAATCCTAGAACATGGTTTTAGAAATAATACATTAACAGTAGATGAGAAAGGATTAAACAGAATGCTGAAGGAATTATTTGAAATAGAATTCCCTAGAAGTCATCAAGTAAGAGTTTCAACAACTTCTTAACTACTTATGCTCTCAATACTTTTCAGTATCTAATACTTATAGATTGTATAATTTGATATCGAACAATTCTGAATAAGTTTTTATGATACTTAAGTGTAGTGCAACAATAATAAGGCGATTTGAATGTTGTGTAGTAATAAGACATGGCAACATAGAGTGAGAAGTTCTAACTATAAGGTAAACATCATTCTATATATGAGCAGATTTGGTGATTATATTGACTTCTAACAAGCTTATTCTTATTACTGCAATTATCGTTATACTCATCATTTCCGCCAGTCTATTGTATATCTTAAATGAGAAATCTCCTACATCTAGGCATATAGCTGCCAATACTACTAGTAGTAACTTTCAAAATATCAGTACTATGCAATTTGTAAATAATACCAATACTACTATGTCTAAGAATTATAGTTTAGCAGTACAAAACTTTAAGAATATTCTAGGTCAGTCCAGAGAGATCTATTTAAATGCTATTAGAAATAATGAGACCTTGTCTATCTCAATTGATAATTTATCCAAGCTACTTATATTAAATAGTACTATTGTGAATGAAACTACATTATATATGAACAATACAGATTATACATATGTACTTCTACAAGTCTATAATGCAAACAATAATTTCACCTTTTGTCCTCAAAGAATCGAGATCAACACTATATCAGTTGAACTTATACCAAAGAATCCATCGGTGACCTATACTGGCGGAACAGCTTTCAACTATATGATAAACTACGAAAATCATTCATATAATGCAACATTTTATTTTATAGGTTTTATGTTTTCATCCTTCAATCTCATAACTTCTACAAATACAATAGGTAATAATATCTATGCAGTAACTATTGCAGTAAATAACGAATTAGGTAGTCCAGAACACATCAGTTATGCATATCTTATACTGATAGAAAATATGTAACTCAAGAAACAAAAAAGAATGTCCCGTCTTTTTTCTTTTCGTTATCGTCCTTCTCCATGATAACTAAGAATATAGTTATCTATTAAAGGGGGTTGAGTAAAGTAAGCGAAAAAATAGAAGGTCTGTTGCATTTAGTTATGACTATTATACATTAACGATGTACCTAATGGATGCGGTAAGAGAATACTTAGAGAGCTATTTGACTGTATAAAGGTTAACAAGCTATTTAACGGGGATATTATATATTACATATAATATTTTTAGTTAAAGGCACAGCCCTGGTCTCCGAAAAGGAATAGGGATAATGGATGGAAGATCAAACTCGGTATGGAATAAAAAGGATGTACCCCTAAACTTCTCTGCTCTTACAACACCAAGAAACCTTTAGGGCGGAGGATATTATTCATACTCTCTCCATACTTTTCCGCATTTAGTACATTTGTAAAATCTAGTAGGAGGTTCATCCGCAGCTCTTGTCTGTAGCATCCAGAAGTAGGCTTCATCGTTCCCACATTTAGGACAAACTACTCCTTTAATTATCTGTGCTCCTGCTGGTGGTTTTTCATCTTCTAAAACTAGGGTTTTCTCCTTTACTGAGTGTTTAACTACCGTTTTTACTTTCATCGAGCCAGAGGCTTCACTTCCCTCTTCATATCCGCATTTAGGACATTTGTAAACTGTTTTTCCGTTCACTTTTCTAGGTACCATTATTGAATTGCACTTCGGGCAGAACTTCATAAGAATCACCAATAACTATACCTTACGTTCCAATAGTTTATTTAGTTTTCGTTCAATTTTTTCTACCAGAGATTTACAATACTCCTCTTTTTCTCTATCCAAACTAATATCCTTAACTTCATCATATACACTAGAATTTTTAAATTGTTTTTCTATGAAATCCCTACTGCTGTCGAAAAATACTTTTTCTATGAAATCTCCTCTAAAAACGCAAAGAGCATATATTTTTTCTCCTTTTGTAATTACAGCTGTTCTACTTCCCTTCTTTTTCAATAGTTTTCACTTCTTCAATAAACTTATTAGTATCTGCCTTAGCTAGTTCAATAGCCTTTAGTAGTGCGTCTTTTGGCGATATACTTCCATCTGTCATTATTTTGATTACGATGTTATCAACTAATGGATGAGGCTTAGAATAAGAGGCGAATTTTACTCCTTGTACTTGTAATAAATAACCTTTTATTAAATTACCTAATGTGTGTTCCTCTCCTAGTACTTGGAACTCAATGTAATTTTCTCCAGACTTTAATACTTTAATTTCCACCTTTTCTCACCTGAAGTAAAGCTAATTTTCTACTTTCAACATTACCACAGTTTGGACACCTTAAATGTTCTTCGTCTTTCTTCACCATTTTTGTCCCACAAATGGAACATTTAGCATAAACAACTCCTAAATCTTTCTGCTTTAGAGTCAGTGGAAGAGGTAAAGCAAAATTTAATGGCTTTGCCCTAATTATGTCTGAGACTTTAATTGCTTCGTTTATAGTATTAAGGTACTTATTTGCGATTTGTGAAATGTGAAGATAGGCAGTTATTGGTACATTCAATGGTTTATCTTCAATAGAATAGACTGAAACTAAAGCTGAATCTTCTTTTATGCTAGTGACCATTCCTAGCACATATTTAGCTTTTTTTAAAGGTAAGAATCCAGGTTTTTTGAAACCTATTGAGTTGCTTCTTCTATTTATCATATCATAAAACGCTTTTCCTACAACACTAGCATAAACGACTCCTTGAAATTCATAAGTTCCTTCACCGGGAACGAACTCTTCTATAATGCTTAATTCATCACCGGGAAGGATTAATTCTCCTTGTTTTTTCATTCTTATCACCACGGGAATATATATTTATCAAAGCTGTTGGATATTATCATTTTCGCTTCTCCAGGTGTTAAAACTGGCCTATCAAAATCATATAAATCATCTATTGGTAATCTAGGGCATGAAGTCACAAGAAACACTTCAATACTTGGACTTAAATTCCTTAGTGTGTCCTTAGTTAAAACTCTATTAAGAAAGATAAACGTATTATATCCTTTTTCTTTGAGTTTCTTTTCAAAATACTTTACCATTAAAGGTCTATTTTGTCCTACCATTGCTCCTTGTATTAATCCCCAATTTTTCTTGTCAATAGCCTCCAGTATTTTTGCATATCTGATTTTTATTATTTTATAAACATCTCTTGTCAGGTCTTCAACTTTTTGTGTATAAGGATCTATCTTAATCAAAGGTTTGTTGGTAGATAGACCAACACCTAATGCATGAAAAACTCCGCCCGATACATTAATGTACACATCAGCCTCAACATCAGTAGCCGCTTTGTAATCGCACCCTAAGATTTGACCATCCAGCATAAAAGCAGATGACGGTTTACCTATTTTAACTTCGAAATCTTTTCCTATTTTTTCTGCTAATTTAGGTAAAAGTTTTGCATGTTGTATTGTTGCCGTCAATCCTATAGATTTTGCTTCATATTTTTTAGCTAAGTTAATTGCTTCGTCTATTTGTGCTTCTGTTATTTCAAGATTACTCTCTACTGGAATAAACAGAGTTGGAAACTTTGGGTAATACCATGTATAAGGTGTGTGACCAAAATGAACAATCAAGTCTGCGTTCAAGTTTTTTGCTTCGTCTTCTGCTATATCACATGCTCCCCAATTAGGATCAGAAGAAATTATGAAATCTACGTGAGGTAACATTGTTTGAAGTTTCTGAACAATTTGAGTAGAAAAAATTTTTAAACCTTCTGGGAATTGTAATAAAACTTTCTTAGCATTTCTCTTCTTTATTTCCTCAGCTATAAATTCCTCCTTGAAGTCATAACTCACTGTGCGACTGCCTCTTTGCTTAGGGGCACGATATCTATTCTAGTTCTTAAAGGTATTTTTGATGCTGCTGCTTCAAAAGCTTTCTTTGCTATTTCTAAATGTTCTTTCTTGACTCTTGCTATCATTATTGTATCTCCTAATCTCTCAACTCTTACTGCAGTGCCTATTGGTTTTCCGAATGCTAATCTCATTCCATCTTGAAGTCTATCTGCTCCTGCAAATGCCATCATTTTATTTTCTCTAATTACATGGTGAGGATATTTTAGTACTATAAGTGCAAAACCTTGGTCTGATCCAGTCTTATTAGTTAGTTGCTTAAGTGCAAGTACACGTGACGCTTCTAAAGCATTATGTCTAATTTGTCCTTTTTCTAGCGTAACTAGTCTTAACTCATAATCGTAACTTCCGTTAACATTCCCCATGGTGAATTTTGTTATCTTTGGCATTGGCACACCGGGTATATACTCTTTTCTAGTGTATGGTGGACCAGAGAAATGACGATAACATCTTCCAGGTCTTAATGGCATGATATACATTATATCCACATAGCTTTAAATGTTTTGCCATCTTGCTTATCTTCTTCACTGCTTCTGAGATAGCTTTGTTAGGGTTTTTTCTAGTGTTATAATATTTTGTATTATCTCATCTACTGTATTTCTTAATGTTAGAATATTTTTGGTATCTTCTATCTCCATCGAAACATCAATTAAGATTTTGTTTTCATTTTCAACGGACATGTAAATTGACATACCTTTTGGAATATTTACATTGTCTACTTTTATGCTCTCTATTATTTCTTTGGCAAAAGGAGTTTCATATGTTATTCTTACTGAGATTTTCAATCTTGTTCAGCCCTTCTTTTAAGTTATTAACTTGAAACCTACTTGTGTAAATACCATTTTCTGTTTTCAGAAAAACAGGTTTGTTTTTCTTTATTTTTCCAGATTGTAACAAAATTAATTGAACTAAAGTGGGAGACTTGAGATTCGTTTCTACTAGGTAGTAATTATTAGTCTCATTAATATTATTAATATAGAAACCCCTTCCTACTTCCTCTCTGAACTTGGAAATTAAAGTCTCGGCATAATTAGGTGTTATCACAAATTGGAAAATATCTCCTACTCCCTTTAAGTCAAGAAAGTATATCAATGTAAAAGCTAACTCTAATGAATCATATTCAAGGTAAAAAGCTCTATCAGTAATAATATCATCTCTAGTAATTTTGGGATTTATTTTTAAAAGACTAGATATTATTTTATAGACTAAGGAATTCAATTTAGTCTCTTCAATGTCGTCTAGTCTGTCAGTTTCTGTTATATTGATTTCTTTCAAGGCTTTTATTGAATTTTCTCTATTTCCAGAAATATCAGGTATATAAGGATCAAAAGACAGTAATAGTGAGAAGAAGAGGGGAAGGTTTTTATAATTAGGAATTTTTAGATTTCTTTCTAGCGTAACACCAAATTTTGTCAAATCATTTAATATTTCTGTTTCAACATCACTATACTTCCTTCTTTCTAATATTGTGCTACTTGTAATTCCAGCTAAAATAGGTAATGTATCATCTACCGATACTGGGATCATAGAAGTGAAAGAATTAGTCCCTATAAAGTTTTGTTTTCCCTCTATCTCAATAAATTTGCCAGAGGTATTGTTTATTAACTTAATTTCACATTCATCAGAAGTAAATGATACTGTGGTTTGCTTTCCTATTTTAAAAAGTAAAAATGCAAATATTAGATCATCAAGAGTGTACGAGATTTTGATACAAGCCTTATCCATACTTATGAGTTGAGATGCCAACTGTCTAAGCTCTTCCTTATTTAGTGGTTTCAAGAAGTTTTCCATATCTCTTTCACTTCTTTCTTTAATACTTCAAGCTTTATGTCTTTCAAGTAAATGAAACCGAGAGAATATGAAACTAACTCTAAAATTCTAACTTGTATTACAAACAATGGCGGCAATACAGCAGATAATGCGAGTTCAGCAATTCCTGTAGCAGACGGAATAGGGACTAAAGTTGCAACTAAGTATGTTTGATTTATCAAGTAATCAAAGAGCAGATTATCACGTATAAAGTAAAAAGGCAAGGATTGAATAAAATAACCTAAGGCTGTTAATAAGGTGGAAAAAATGAACACTCTTTTATTTTGCATCCTTTCTTTCATGACATTTTTTAGAACAAGGTAACTTTCATTTAATGGCTTAATATATTTTATATTAAATATTTTTTGTTCTAATTTATTTAATTTGCCAGACGTGAAATATGCATACCCAAGTCCACTACTCCATCCTAATATGTTTCCTAGGGATACAAGGATCATAATAGTTTCCAAAGGCGAAAGTTTGACCCAGAATAGTAGAAGATATAAGACTGCTCCTACATTGACATCAAAGAATGATTCATAAAGTGCTAAAGTAAATGCTTTATCTAATTTTACATTCTTGTGTACATAAGAAACTGCTCTACTTAGATCTGGTCCTGCTGCCCCGGGAATTATTAGACTTACTGCATTCCCAAACAATCTAGCTTTTATGCATGTATAATAATCTAGGTTAGTTATTAGTGAATCCCTATAGGAGATAACTAGGATTTGACCTAAATAAGCAAGGAAAAAAGATACAAGGAAGGCTGTGTTTATCTCTAGAATTGCATTGATCAAATTAACATGGAGAATCAATGAGTAGGCGACTATAACAATTAAAGGCAAGCTCAAAGTAGCTAGTAACTTCTTATCCACAATAAATTATCTAGATACTTTCTTAAAACACTTTCCATTTTTATAACAAATAACTAAACTGTTACTATTTTTTTCTATTATATACTCGTTGTTAATTTCTCTTTTTTGCTCTCTCATTAGTCCGCAATTAGGTCTTTTTTCTTCTCCTTTTAAAAACTTATACTCATGTAAACTACATGCTTGACATTTTTCATTTCTTTCAAGTTTTACTTTATCAAACTTCATTTTTCTAAAATCTAAATAATATAGAGAGTCATCAGTATCGCCTCTCAAGTGATTTAGCATTAATTGAACTTGTAAACTGGCTGTTATGGATACTGTTGTGTTCAAGGTACCTATAATTTCGCATATGTTTTCTTCTTCTCCTTCATAATTTAGAAAACAAGATAAACATGCGTTTTTTCCCGGTAATATCAACTTTACTGATGAATATTCACTCATAACTCCTCCATAAATCAATGGTATTGATCTTTTCACGCAAGCATCATTAAGTAATAACCTATAATACAAATTGTCTAAGGCATCGAATACGTAATCACTCCCTTTAATTAGATCCTCAACGTTATTCTCATCTATTATATCTGTTATAGCCTCAATTTTTACTTCACGATTTATTTCTTCTCCTCTTTCCTTACATACTAACGCTTTAGGTTTACCTAAATCTTTTTCTGTAAATAAATGAGTTCTATGTAAGTTACTTAGTTCAACGATGTCAGCATCTACAACTTTTATATTACCTACTCCTAATCTTACTAATAGTTCTACTAAGCTAGATCCTAGAGCTCCGCAACCAACTACTGTAACCTTTAATTCTTTTAATTTCTCTTGTAAGTCAAGTCCTAACACTAGTAATTGCCTTGAATATCTTTCCATATTTTATTCTTCAAAAAGCTTATAATTAAGAATTATTAATTATCCGCGGGGGCTTGGTTTTGTACCAATGGAAGGAGGAGGGCATGATGGAACTCCAATATCAGTAGAAGAACTAAACAAGTTAAAGAATATAGCGGAAAAAGCAAGGAAAAATGTTGTAAGAATGCTGTTCTATGACCAGACAATACATGTAGGCTCTTCACTAAGTAGCATAGAAATCCTAACTACTCTTCTATTTAAATATATAAGAGAAGGAAAAGACCCAATAAATAGAGACTGGTTAATACTAAGTAAAGGTCATGCAGCGCCAGGACTTTATGCCGTACTAGTTGAAAAAGGATACATAAGTGAAGATGAATTATGGAAAATCCAAGACATTTCTGGATTACTTCAGGGTCATCCAGAGACTTTTATACCCGGGATAGACATGTCAACAGGTAGCTTAGGGCAAGGACTAAGTTTTGGAATAGGTGTTGCTCAAGGAATTAAGATGAAAGGAGGAAACGGAAGAGTGTTTGTAATAATGGGCGATGGAGAGCAAGATGAAGGAGAGATATGGGAAGCAATGACACATGCAGTAACGAGGAAATTAGACAATTTAATAGCATTTATCGAAATGAATGGTTTTCAGTTAGATGCAGCTACATCAGAAGTGAAACCAAAAGAATTTCTACCGGATGTATGGAAAGCAGTAGGCTGGAAGGTATTAAGTTGTGATGGTCATGATTTTGTAAGTTTAATAAATACTATTGATGAAGCAATAAAGGCTAAAGCGCCAGTTGTTATATTCGCGAAGACAAGAAGAGGAATGGGATTCAAGGCAATAGAAAACACTGTAAATCAGAGGGCGAGTCCGGATGATGCAAAGAAGTACCTTACCAATGCGTGATACATTCGGAAGATTATTAGTGGAACTAGGGAAGACTAATAAAGATTTAGTAGTAATTACTGCAGATGTAGGAAACTCGACAAGAGCAATGTACTTTAGGGAAGCGTTTCCAGAGAGATACTTTAACGTAGGTATTTCAGAACAAGATATGGTTAACTATGCTGCTGGGCTTGCAGCTGTAGGCTTTAAGCCATTAGTTGTGAACTTTGCGATGTTCCTAATGAGGGCTTGGGAGCAGATTAGGAATTCAATAGCCAGAATGAACCTAGATGTAAAGTTAGCCGTTACACATTCTGGTTATAGTGATAGTGGTGACGGATCAAGTCATCAAACGTTGGAAGATATAGCATTAATGAGAGTATTACCTAATATGAAGATAATAGTGCCCGCTGATTCAGCTGATGTGAAAAGGACATTGCCAGTTGTAGTAAATGAGTTGAGAGGTCCTTTGTATTATAGAATGGGTAGAGACTATACACCGGTAATAACTGAAGGATTAGATTATGATTTTAAACTAGGAAAGGGGTATGTGCTAAAGGACGGGGAAGATTTAACAATAATGGGTGCAGGGGTAGTGTTATATGATGCGTTAAAAGCTGCCGAAGAATTAGAAAAAATGGGAATAAGTACAGCAGTAATAAACTTACTAAGTATAAAGCCGATTGACGAAGATCTAATTGAATATTATGCTAGAAAAACTGGAAGAATAGTAACAGTAGAAGAGCATTCAATATATGGTGGGATAGGTTCTGCTGTATCAGAGGTAGTAGTTAAAAGATATCCAGTTCCAATGAGGTTTATAGGCGCTACTACGTTTGGAAGATCGGCGAGAAGTGAAAGAGACCTACTTGACTTTTACGGTATTAACTCGAAGTCTATTATAAATGCAGCACTCGAGTTAGTGAAATAAATGGATTCAGAACTAGAAGAATACAGAAAAGAAATTGAAAATATAGATAAACAGATACTTCAGTTAATATCAAGAAGGCTGAAAGTAGCTGCAAAGATAGGAGAGATAAAAATAAAGATGGGCAAAGGTCTGACAGATGAGAAACGAGAAGAAAAGGTAAGACAATACTGGTATGAATATGCGAGAAGTTTTGGAATACCAGATTCTTTTGTTGATTCTGTACTACCTATCTTATTTTCTTATACTAAATTAACTGAAATCAATCCGGGTAAAAAGAAAAATATTACAATTGTAGGTTACGGAGGGATGGCCAGATCCCTTGTTTCATTATTCTCTTTGGTTGGCCATAATGTTGTAGTAACCGGAAGAAATAAAGAGAAAGCCGAAAAGTTAGCTTCAGCCTTTAGATCTGTTTATATGGATCTGGATTCTGCGTTAAGTTGGGGGGAATATATAATCTTAGCATTACCCCCTTCTTCTTTAGATTATATTTTTAGCATTTCACCTAAATTATCTGATAAAGTTGTTATGGATATTTTTTCCTCAAAGTTTCATGTTTTTGAGCAGTTGGAAAAAGTATCTGAGTTATATTCTTTTAATTATATTTCTACTCACCCACTTTTTGGCCCCATGGTTTACCCTGTTGGGGAAAGAATAGTAGTGATTCCGTCGAAAACGTCCAAAAATGTCGAAGAGATAGTCAATTTTTGGAGAGAGTCTGGACTAAACGTCTCTATATCGACAGTTGATGAACATGAAAAAGCCATGTCGATTGTACAAGTTTTGGTTCACTTTTACATTTTAGGTCTCTCAAAAGCAGTTGATGAATTAAAGAAGGAGTTGAACGTTGAGAATTTGCAAGATTTTTACACCACGAACTTTAAGGAAATAAGTAAAATCATAGATAAAGTAAATTCACTCCTTCCAGTTATTATGGAAATTCAGAAGTCAAACCCCTACGCTTTTAAAGTTAGAGATATAGGAATAAGAGAGTTGCAAAAGATAAAAGACGAACTGGGTGGTTAGTAGATGTTATTTATTCTAAGGGAAAAAGCTGATTATTCTACTTTAAGGGAAAAATTGCAAAGTTCATCAGCTTCATATAAAATTCTCGATTTGTATTCCAAGAAGGTTGTAGTAGCATGGCCAGATGAGTACGTTGCTAACATAACAGATCCTTCAATAGAGATTGCTGTAAAACCAAAAAAACCTTATCAGTTAGCTAGTAATGAATGGAAAAAAGATCCTACTAAAGTCAGAGTTAAGGATGCTGAGATTGGTAATAACAAGATAGTGGTTGCTGCGGGTCCATGTGCTGTGGAGGATGAAGAGCAAGTATTAACTGTAGCAAAAGCTGTTAAAAGAGCAGGTGCCTCGATCTTAAGAGGTGGTGCTTATAAACCGAGAACCAGTCCCTATTCTTTCCAAGGCTTAGAAGAAAAGGGTCTGCAAATTCTAAAGAGAGCGTCTGAAGAAACAGGATTACCTATAGTGTCTGAGATTATGGATACTAGAGATACAGAGATATTCAAAAAATATGTAGACATGTTACAAATAGGAGCTAGGAATTCTCAAAACTTTGATTTGCTAAAAGAAGCTGGAAAGACAGGTCTTCCAGTTTTGTTAAAGAGAGGAATGGCAAATACTGTTGAAGAATGGTTATTAGCGGCAGAATATGTTCTTCTTGAGGGCAATGGAAATGTAGTTTTATGCGAGAGAGGTATAAGGACTTTTGAAAAGGCCACTAGATTTACATTGGATGTAGGAGGAATGATAGCAGCAAAATTACAAACACATTTACCTATATGTGCAGATCCTAGTCATCCTGCAGGTAAAAGAGAGCTAGTACACTCTTTAGCTTTGGCTGCTGTAGCGGCTGGTGCTGATATGTTGCTTATAGAAGTTCATCCACATCCAGAAAAAGCGCTAAGTGATTCGGAACAGCAACTTACACCAGAATCATTTGAGTTGTTAATGAATAGGATAAAGGCATTGGCTAATGCGCTGGGTAGAACAGCATGAGGATTTTAAATGAATCGATTTGTGATTCCAATATTTCAGTTTATGTCGGTCAAGGTGTTCTTAGAGTTCTTGAAGATCTAGCAGATAAAAAAGTAGCCCTTTTTTATTCCCAAAAACTTGACCCATCTAAAGTAAGGGAGCACTTAAAGAACTATATAGAAGTCCCAATTATTGATGGAGAAGAGGCAAAAGATATAAACTATGCTCTAAAGCTTGTTAAGACCCTTTTTGAAAAAGACTTTGACAGAGGGGACTATGTTATTGCATTAGGTGGAGGGACTGTAACTGATGTTGTAGGCTTTGTAGCCTCAATTTATATGAGAGGGTTGAACCTCATAAATATTCCCACCACATTGCTAGGCATGGTCGATGCTTCAATAGGAGGAAAAACTGGTGTAAATTTTGAAAATGTAAAGAACATAATAGGTACTTTTTATCAACCTAGTATGATAATTTCAGACTTAAATTTTCTTTCAACTTTACCAATAGAAGAAATTAGGAAAGGATTAGCGGAAGTTATAAAATATGGGCTAGTACTAGACAAAGAATTATATGATTTTTTAGCTATGAACAAAGATAAAGTACTATCAAAGGACAATGATGCCCTAGAAGAAATTATTTATAAATCTTCTAAGGATAAGCTTTCAGTTGTAAAAGCAGATGAGAGGGAAACGAAGGCTATAAGGATCGTATTGAATTTTGGTCATACTATTGGTCATGCTATAGAAGCAGGTAGTAAGTTTGAAGTCCCTCACGGTTATGCTATTTCTGTGGGCATGGTATGTGAGGCTAAAATGGCAGAAGAAGTAGGCTATGCAGAAGAAGGAGTGGTAGAGGATGTTATCTGGATGCTCTCTCAGTATGGCTTACCCTTGTCTGTCGATGATTTAAAAGTTAAGGTTGATGTTGAAAAAGCACTTGAGGCTATAACTAAGGATAAAAAAGTTAGAGGAGGATATTTAATGATGCCTTTTCCAACAAGGATAGGTGATTGGAAGAAAGTTGATGTTCCATTGGAGACGTTAAAGGGGTTTGCTGAGCAATGCTTGAAATAAACTATGAAACAAAACTCTTAGGAGTTGTAGGAGAAAATATCTCTTATACACTTTCTCCCGCAATCCATAATTTCTCATTTGAAAAACTAGGAATAAACGCTGTTTACCTTGCATTTGATATAAAAAGAGAAGATTTTGATGTTATATTCAACGGATTACTTAAGTTGGCATATGGACTAAACGTTACAATTCCTTACAAAGAAGAGGCAATAAAGTATGTGAAACCGAATAAGGAAGTTGAAAGGATTGGAGCATTGAATACAATCTTCAAAGGACAAGGATACAATACTGATTATTTGGCAGTCAAGAGTTTAGTTAATGAAAAAGGGATAGAAAAGATAGAGAATTGTACCATCTTTGGAGCTGGCGGTGCCTCAAGGGCAACTGTATTTGCATTGGCAGATTTAGGTTGTTCGATTAATATAATTAACAGAAGTTTAGAAAGAGCAGAGAAATTGGCTTCTGAACTCAAAGAGAAGGGTATTTATGTAAAGATAAACTCCAGTTGTGATAATAGTGATGTTATAGCAAACTCGACTCCAAACTCTGACTTTATTCCGGACGAGTGTATAAAAGGAAAATTAGTGATCGAATTTGTCTATAAGCCAGTTTCAACTTCACTTATTAAAAGAGCAGAATCACGTGGTATTAAAACTATAAATGGGCTTGAGATACTTGTAAGGCAAGCCATGGAGGCAGAAAAAATTTGGTTTGGCAAATCATTAGATGATGGAGAAGTGGTGAAGTATCTTTATGCCAGGGAGCTCGTTTGGTGAATTATTTAGAATAACAACGTTTGGAGAAAGTCACGGACCAATGGTGGGCGTAGTTATTGATGGTGTTCCAGCAGGCTTACCTTTGAAGAAAGAAGATGTTGAGTTTGAACTATCATTCAGACGTCCCGGAAGACAGTTTGTCACTGGTAGAAGAGAAAAAGATGAGCCAGAAATAGTTAGCGGGATATATAACGGTCGCACAACTGGGGCACCTATTGCAATTATAGTAAAAAATACAGATGTAATATCATCCCTTTATGAAGAAGTTCATTTTAAGCCAAGGCCTGGACATGCAGATTTACCTTACATAATGAAATATGGTTTAGAGAATTGGGACTATAGGGGAGGAGGTAGATCTAGTGCCCGTGAGACTGTAAGTAGAGTGGCTGCATCAGCAATAGCTAAGAAATTGTTGATGTTAACTGATACATGGATAGCTGGTCATCTAAAGAGTTTAGGTTATGTAGAACTAAATGAGCCCGTAAGTTTTGAAGAAATCCTTTGCTCAAAATACAGTCCAGTAAGAGCAAGTAAGAAATTATTAGAAGAAAAATATGAGGAACTCGTAAAACAAGCTACTGTAGAAGGGGATAGCTGGGGAGGCATAGCTGAGATAGTAGTCAGAAACCCTCCAATTGGTTTAGGAGAGCCGGTTTTTGATAAATTAAAGGCTGATTTGGCAAAAGCTATTCTCTCAATCCCCGCGGTGATGGGTTTCGAATACGGATTAGGATTCACATCAGCAAAGATGAGAGGAAGTGAAGCAAATGATGAAATAATAAAAAAAGGAAATAAACTTGGCTGGAGGTATAATAACTCTGGAGGTATTTTAGGTGGTTTATCTAACGGTGAAGATATTATTCTTAGATGCGCGTTTAAACCGACAAGTTCTATTAGAAAACCACAAAAGACTGTCGATTTAAGAACTAATGAAGAAACAACTATATCAGTTATAGGTAGACATGATCCAGCAGTTGCGATTAGAGGAGTTTCTGTTGCAGAGGCAATGGTTTCCCTTGTTGTAGTAGACCATGCTATGAGATCAGGTTACATACCTACAGTAAGGCTATCTGATGAACAAATAAAAATAATAGAGGAAAGATGGAATAAATATCTCAGCTCATGCAAACCTTCTCGGGAGTCTCAGTAGTTAACGCACTACCCAGCTGGTATGGCTCATCAATAGCTGTTGATTTAAAAGTTGAAGTTGAAATTGAAGAAATAAGTGAGTGTAGAAAATTCGAAAATGTATTGATAGACACGATACTAGATTTCTTTTATGCGAACTACAAGATACCATGTTTGAAAGTGAAAATTATCTCTCAAATCCCAGAAAAGAGCGGGTTAAAAAGTAGTAGTGCCGTTTCTACTGCGTTAATTGGTGAGATAGCTAAAAAGTATGATATTAAAATTGATGTACCTAAATATTCAGCCATTCTTTCATTAAAAGCTGGAGTTTCATATACCGGAGCTCTTGATGATGCTTCCTCCTCTTATTACGGTGGGGTTGCATTTACTTATAATAAAGACTTTAAGATTTTGGAAATTCAGCACCCACCAGAAGTTTCTGTTATCATACTTCCTAGAGGAAATAGGAAAATAAATGTAGACTTACTTACTATGAGAAAATACAGCCTAATTTTCGAAGAGATATTTAAAATTTCAAGGAAGGACGTTATTACCGGTATGAGATTAAACGGCATACTTGTTGCTCATATATTAGGCTATGATACTAAAGAAATTGAAGAAGCCTTGCAAAAAGGGGCTCTAGCTTCTGGTATTTCTGGTAACGGCCCCTCTGTTTTTGCAGTAACAAAACTCGGTGAAGAAGGTCCAATAGTTGATGTTTGGTCTAAATACGGAAACGTTGTTGTAACTAAGGTGGTAGATTATGTTAGTAGAGATTAAACCATCTAAAATTGAAGGCAAAATAAAAGCTCCGCAGTCAAAGAGTTATGGAATTAGACTTATCTTATATTCCATTTTAAAAGAGAGTAAATTAGATAACTTAATTTACTCAGATGACGTAAGTGTTGCTGTAAATGTTGTGAAGGCATTAGGTGTATCGGTCTCTGGTTCTCTATTTAAGAAAGAAAAAGAGTTAAAACTTCCGTCTTATTTGTATTTTGGTGGCTCTGCAACAACATTAAGGATGACAATTCCGATAATTTCGGTACTTGGAGGCGAAGTATTAATAGATGGTGATCAAAGTTTACGCAAAAGACCCTTAAATGCTATTATAAACGCTTTGAAAGGACAAGTGAATTTTTCGTCAAATTCGTTACCAACAAAGATGAGTGGAAGATTAAAAGAAAATTACGTAAGAATTGATGGTAACGAAAGTAGCCAATACATCTCTGGGTTTATCTATGCATTTTCAATGGTAGGTGGTGGAGAGATTGAAATTATCCCGCCAATTTCTTCGAAAAGTTATATCTATTTGACAGCAAACTTGATCAATAGCCTTGGTGGAGACGTTAAAATTAGAGATAATAAAATATATGTAAATAAGGGCTATTTTAGACCTTATGTTGGTAGAGTACCTGGCGATTATGCTTTAGCCTCATTTTATGCCTCATCTTCAATAGTTAGTGGTGGTAACTTAGTAATTGAGGACGTATATGAAATACCCGATTTTTACGGTGATCATAGTATTGTGAAGTTCTATGAAGAAATGGGTGCAGAGTCTTATGTAAAAGAAGGTAAATGGTTTGTTAAAGCCTCTACCAAATTAAATGGTATTGATGTGGATGTAGATGACTATCCAGATCTGGCTCCTTCAATAGCTTCTATTGCTCCATTTGCAGAATCAAAAACTGTAATAAGAGGAGTTAAGAGGCTTAAAGTTAAAGAGAGCAATAGAATACTTACAATTTCTGATACTTTATCTCGTTTCAACGTTAAAGTAAATTATGATGATGAGAAAATTGTAATATTCCCTTCACCAGAACTAAAAGAGGCTAGTATATATTGTCCTAATGATCATAGAATAGCAATGATGGCTTCTGTGCTTTCCTCCAAGGTAGGTGGGGTAATAGATAATGCTGAGTGTGTAAATAAGAGTAATCCAGCTTTCTGGAAAGATTTAATTTCCTTAGGAGCGAATATAATAATAAAATGACATTGGTTGTAGCATCACTACCAATCAGAAAAGAAGACGATATTCAAAGAATTCCAAGCTTTTACGACGCTGATTTAATAGAAATAAGATTAGACTATTTAGGAAAATTAATTCCAATAGAAAGATTGGAGAAGTTCAAAGAGAAGATTATAATTACGATTAGAGATCCTAGTGAAGGTGGGGTTAATCTCATTAACCCAAAAGATAAGGCTGAATATTTAGGTAAACTTGACGAGAGAGGATTTCTATATGACGTAGAAGCGAGGTTTGCTAAAATGTACAAAGTTTCGACCAAGAATAAAATAGTTTCAGTCCATTACTTTGATAGAGTTCCTTCATTTGAGGAAGTATATGAAATAATTAGAGATTTTATTGAAACATCTTGGCTAGTCAAAGTCGCTGTTATTGGAAAACCCGGTTATAGGTCTCTTTTATCCAAAATTCTTGAACTTGGAAAAGTTACAGTTATGCCCATGGGTGTTGACCCATTAGAGAGAATTGCCTTTTCGATATTAGGCTCTCAATTAATTTATGGGCATACTGGGGAAGAAACTGCTAAGGGACAGATGCATTATAAAATTGCTAGACAAGTCCTTTCTTATTTAACTTCAATTTCTACTTCGTCTCCTTCAATTTTAACAGGGTAAAGAGTTATGGGCTTCTTTGAAGGACCTTTTCTCACTTTTCCATCTTTTAGAGAGAAATGAGAGAAGTGACATTGGCAAACTAACTCTTCTCTAATTACCACACCTACCTTGAATAGATCACAACCTAGATGTGGGCATTCATTATCTAAGGCATAAAAATTATTCCCACCTAGGTAAATAACTAAAATATCTTTCCCATTTATATTAAATTTCTTTTTTTCACCAACTTTGAATTCAGATTTTTTTATTCTCATAACTTCTAAATATAGTTTAAAACCTTTAACTCTAATTCTCTAAATCGTCATAATACCACCTTTAATAATCTGACTATTTATAATATTTCTTCAAGTTTCATATGCAAATAGTTTATAATGTCAAAATCATATAGTATACTAAGATAAGAGGTGAATAAGTTGAGTATAAATGAGGAGAAGCTGTTAAATAAGATTGACTACAGGATAGTAGAGATAAACAATATCTCACCATCTGCCGAAGTAAGAGCTTTAGTTATAACCCAGAAACAGCCTTCTAGTGAAATAGTTAACGATATTTCAACTTTGGCTAAAGTAGAGCTTGTAATGCCATTCCTTTCGACTGTCAAAGTAAAGGCCAAAGCCAAAGATCTACTGGCGCTCGCAGAAAAAGAATATGTAAAATTCATTATGTTAGAAGAAGTTTTAGCTAAGCTTGAAGAATTTTGAAGAGTGGAATTAAGAGATTGGCAAAAACAGCTAAAGGATAAAATAATACAGTCTGTTGAGGAAGGTTTTTTAATAGCTTTAAACTCTCCTACAGGGAGTGGAAAGACATTATTTTCTCTTTTAGTTGGTTTATCAGTTAAAGATAAAGTACTCTTTGTAGTACGCACTCATAATGAATATTTTCCAGTCTACAGAGATTTAAAGAAACTTGATCCTTCTATAAGGTTTTCTTTCGTAGTTGGAAAACCGTCAGCTTGCCCTTTCGCTTCCAAGGACGTTGATTCAGAAGATATCAATTGTAAATATTGTGAGATAAGAAATGCGATAGAAGTCCGTGTAGATAGATATCCGCTAGAGATGTTAGATGAGTTAAAGAGAGAAGCGTTACAAAAAGGTTTTTGTCCTTATTATTCTTTGTTAGAAACATCCAGAGAAGCTGACGTAGTTGCAATAACTTATCCATATTTCTTTGTTGAAAAATATCGAAGTTTGCTAAACATAGATTTCAGTGACTACTTTATAATCATTGATGAAGCCCATAACATAGATCGAGTAAGTGAAATAGAAGAGAGAATGTTAAGCGATTTTACTTTATCTATGGCTATTAAGCAGTCAAGGAGTCAAGAAGTGAAAAACATCTTGGAAAAATTAAGAGAGCAGTTAAAGGATCTTGTATACCCTGATGAAAAGTATATTAAATTAGAAAAAATTCCTAAATTGACTAGTGAAGAGATATCTATACTTGCTGATGAATATGAAGAATTAAAAAAAGAAAACATAAAATTAAAGAAAATCTCCAAAATTTATTTAGGTTCAATATTACGCTTTTACGCCACTTATTCAACCGGTTCCTTTATTCCTTTTTCGTTTTCAAAAAGAATAATCTTAAAAACATTGGATTTATCCCAATACTACTCAATGTTAAATGAGGAAAGTCTTCCTATTCTACTTATGTCAGGCACTTTACCACCTAAAGAGTACCTAGAAAAAGTTTTAGGAATCACAAGGAAGATTCTTTATATCGACGTTGAAAAGGAGATAAAGAAAAAAGTAACTGGAAGTTATCAATGTAGGATTGCAATTGATGTGACTTCTAAATATGATTTAAGGAGTGACCTCATGTGGAAGAAATACTCTTCTTATCTACTTAAGGTATATTATCAAGCAAAACAGCATGTCCTAGCAGTTTTCCCTTCCTATGAGATTATGAGAAAGGTGATGGAGCCTCTAAGTGTAAACAAAATTATTGAAGATGAGAGAACTTCAATAGATGAGATAATAAAAAAAGTTAAGGAAAACAAACAAAAAATAATAATAGCTGGCGTCGGCAGAGGGAAAATAACAGAAGGAGTAGAGCTGACCCATGACGAAAAAAGTCTTATCTCCGACGTAGTATTAGTTGGTGTACCATATCCACCAGAGGATGATTACATGAAAATGCTTTCACAAAGGATTGCAGATAAAATAGGAGGGAAATATAAGGAGTTTCTTATTACAATCCCTGCTCTGATAACAGTAAAACAAGCTATTGGAAGGGCAATAAGAAATGTGAACGATCATGCTGAGGTGTGGCTATTGGATAAAAGATACGATTCTTTATGGTGGAAGAAAAACCTAAATTGTTTTAATTCAACAAAAATTAGACTATGAAAGTAGAAATATTTACTCACAAAAATTGCATTGAGTGTAACTTTTTAATAGAATATCTCGAGAAAAATGGTTATCTAGGAAAAGTTATTATAATAGATACTGAGTTATATCCATTTTTAGCGTTTGAGAGAGGAGTAATTTCTACTCCCTCTATTTTCGTCGATGGCAAGTTAATTTTTGCTGGGGTCGTTGATTATGATGAGCTTTCAAAAATACTTTCTGGAGAAAATATAAACGTCAATATTAACAAAGATGAGCTAGCTGATAAATTAATGTTTGGTGTAATAAACTCATTTGCAGCTACTGCTTGGCTTTATGTCAATAAGGACTTCGATGCTTTAATGGCTCAAAAGGACTTCGTTTTTGCTGTTACTGGATTAGCATTAGCTGATGAAAAAGAAGCAGAGCAATTATATAATTATTTAAGAAATGTTATGATTAAAGAAGGAGAAACATACTTTGAGAAATGGAAAGATAGAATGAAAAGGTCAATTTCATCTAATTTTATCAGGGAACTTTATTGGCTTTATGAGAAGAAGCTTGATAAAGACTACGTAATGAATAAGTACCCATTAGAAGTCTTTGCGCACTGGGCAATGGTGAGAGGAGGCGCCGTTGGTAGAGTAGGTTTAAGAATTCATCCATTAAGTGAGAAAGATGTAATTCTACGTATAAATGAAGCCTATGTCTTTATGTTTGATAATTATGATAATTTGTGGGATAAAGTAATTAAGGAACAAGAAGAAATTCGCAAAATGAACAAAGAACAAATTAGATTTTTAAGTTTTTAAATGAGTGATACTAATATTAATTTATGTCTCAACAATTAAAACTCGATCTGAGAGGAAAAGACTGTAACGAGTTTATTTTAGAGATATCTAAAACGCTAATAGCCATGAAACCTGGTGACATACTTACTGTATTAGCAGACCAAGATAGAATACTTTGTACCCATCAGCTCTTAAGAAATTCGCCAAGATATCTCTTTAAAGGGGATGTAGTAGGAGATCATGCTGAAATTACTATAAGGAGACTAAGGTAATTTTTTAGAATTAGTTTTTACTAGTATTGTATCGCCATTTAATTCAGCTCTGAAACCCTTCTTTTGTATTAACGCTACAATGAAATTGGCATATTTCTCGCTTATGCCTATATCACTTAATTTAATTTCACCAGTTTCTAAAATTTGTGGCATTATTGTGTCTACTAACTCACTTAATTGTAATAATGAATCCTTATTACTAGCTATCTCGACTGCTTCTTTTAATTCCGACATGTAATTATATAACTTAGATATTTTCTCGCAGTAAGGCATCTCGGGGGTCTGCAATGTGTTTAATCCTATATCTACTATATTTAACAGATTTTCTGTTTCTGGTATTTCATAGACTTTTGCTATAGCGTTTATATTGTTATATAATCCGCTTAACTCAACTAGAAGTATACTGTTAATTTTTTCCAATATAGCTCTTGCATTATTTACTTTATTTATGGTTAATTGTTGTAACGTTAAATCTGATAAGTTCTTTACTATATCATATTCTTGTTGTTCTTTAAAGAACTGCAGTATATCAAGGGCTTTACTATTACAGGTATTAATCTTCTTATTTATGGTTTGTACATCCAACTCTCTAAGTCTATTGAGTATTACGTCCATTTTAATTAAGTTGATTTTATCTAATGACAATCCTAGGATCTTCGAGAGATTTTCAATAAGGTTGTTCATAAGATTAGAAGCTAAGATTAACTTAGAGTTTAACATTTCCTTTAATTTTCTATAGAATTCTAAGAAATCTTCTAATTTTATTTCTTCTTTTGGATATTCAATCTCGCCTAAGTTTATTCCAATGGTTTTTAGTTTTCCGGCAAAATCATTATAATTCCTTATTTCATCAAATATTAGATTGTTAATTTCAATTGATAAAATTCTTTTCTGGTTATTAATTTCATTTTCTAGTTCATTTAAACACTCTCGGTTTTTACATTCACTTATTTTATTCTGAATTGTAGTTACAGAATTTATATTTACGTTGATTAAACTCATAAGTTCTTTATTATTTTTATCAATCTCGCCCCTTAATGAATATAAGATAGTCGAAATTTGTTTTATTTCTTCCATTAATCTATTCTTTTCCGATTCATAAGCTTTTCTGTTCTCTCTTCTGTTTTTTATAGTTTCAACAACTCTGTCGATTGAGTTAATAGTTATACTTAACATAACTCCATAATAGATGTATTGAGACGCGAAATATATAGATAAGAAATATGAAGATATAACTATTGGAACGATTCCTGTTATACTATAGAATCCTTTATTATATGAATATATGATTGAGCCCACTATTACTAAAGCAACAGCTATTATCATGTTTTCTGCAAAGTGGTACTCAAATAATAAATACAAGAAAGGTAAAGCCGATAAAATTCCATTAATATAATTTTCATTAAATGATATCCCAGAATAATATAGTATTAAAGAACTAATTGGATTATATGATTGGATTACTAAGCTCCCAGCGGAAATTAATCCCCTCGAATTTCTTGTAACTCCTATTTGTATAAGTGGTATGATGAAAAGGAATACTAAAGGTAAAATTAAGTTTTCAATACTAGTAATATTAGTAAAGGATCCTTCTGTAATTATTTCCTTTAATGTGTTTAGATTCTGTAATAATAACGAAAATATGATTAATAAAGGAGACAATATTTCTCCCACTAAAAAGGAAATACCAAAAATTAAGCCTAAAATTAACTCAGCGAATGCTTGATTAGTAAAGTGTAAGGCTAAATAAAACGCAAGGATGCCATTTATAGACATTAGAAGCAACTTCTTTATAATTTCCTTTATGTCAGTAATCCTGATATCCATAAGTACTCTACTAATGAAATAGAATATCTGATAAATAAATTTTGAGCGGAATACCAATATAAGAGTTATTGTTTGAAAGCTATTCTAAATAAGATATTTAATCTCTTTTACATAATCTCTATTATGTCAAACCAAATACAGTTCAAAAAATACGAACTTCCACCACTACCATACAAAGTAGATGCGTTAGAACCATACATAAGTAAAGATATAATTGATGTACACTATAATGGACATCATAAAGGATATGTAACTGGTTCAAATACATTCTTAGAAAGGTTAGAGAAAGTAATAAGAGGAGAAGTAGGAAGTGGACAATATGATATACAAGGATTATTAAGAGGATTAGTTTTTAATATAAATGGGCATAAACTTCATGCTCTATATTGGCAAAATATGGCTCCTGCAGGAAAAGGTGGAGGAAAGCCTGGTGGAGCGTTAGCTGATCTTATAAACAAACAATACGGCAGTTTTGACAGATTCAAACAATTGTTCACAGAAGCAGCAAACAGTTTACCAGGGACTGGTTGGACAGTGTTATATTATGATACTGAATCTGGTAACTTAGAGATAATGACATTTGAGAACCACTTCCAGAACCATATAGCAGAACTACCAATTGTACTAATATTAGATGAATTTGAGCACGCATACTATTTGCAATATAAAAACAAAAGAGCCGATTATGTTAACAACTGGTGGAATGTAGTAAATTGGGATGATGCAGAAAAGAAGCTACAAAAGTATCTAAATAAGTAATCTTTTTTTATTCTTCATTCAAATTCTTTTTATGGTTTCAGCTATTATATTAGCTGGAGGATATGCTACACGATTAAGACCATTAAGCTTGACTAAACCTAAAGCTCTTTTACCAATTCTTGGAAAACCACTACTGGACTATATACTTGATTCTTTAGATGAAGCTGAGGTTAGTGACTCCTATATTTCATTACGTGTCATGGCAGATAAGATACTAACACACTTAGATGGTAAAACTAAGAAAATTATTCCCGTAATAGAAAAAGAAAGACTTGGTGACGCTGGTCCCCTCAAGCTTATTTCAAGCAGATATAATTTATCAGAAGACGTTCTTGTGGTTTATGGCGATATTTATAACGAGATTGACTATCGATCTTTAATCAATTTCCACGAAAGAAAAGGGTGTGATGCAACAATTGTTGGCAAAGCGGTCGAAGACCCAAGGAGATATGGTGTTTTGGTAACTGAAGGGGATAGACTTATTCAGATAGTTGAAAAACCCAAAAACCCAGTATCAAATTTGATAAATGCAGGAGTTTATATTTTCAAGAAGAAGCTCTTTGAAAAAATTGATGGACGAAGTATTGCAAAAGACTTCCTTCCAAAACTTTTGAAAGATAATGTCTGTATTTCCGTTTATAGATACGATGGTTTATGGATGGATATAGGAGTTCCAGCTGACTATATGAGAATAAATTTAGAGCTTCTTTCTTTAAAACATCCAAGAGGTTATATTTCTAATGACTCAAAGATTAGTGATAAAGCGAACTTAATTCCTCCTTACTACATAGGTAGTGGAGTAAAAGTAGATGAAGATGCTTACATATATAATAGCATTATTGGTAATTTATCTAATATAAATAAAGGGGTTTATATCGAGCAGAGCATATTAATGAACAATGTGAAAGTTAACAACTATAGCTTTATCAGAGATAGTATAGTCAGTGACTATGATGATCTAGGTAAGTGGGTAAGATTAGATTCAGTAATTCTAGGAGATGAAGTAGTTTTATATGATGGAGTCTTCATAAATAAAGATACAATAATTCTTCCGTATAAGGAAGTTAACGAATCGGTGTATGAGCGGGGAAAAATAATATTGTGAGTTTGGTCTCTCTATTAATTTTTACTTACTAAAGTCATGAAAAGGACTTACTTCCTATTTTTTGTGCTAATGGCTATATTATTTTCAATTCCCAGCAATGGGAACTCGTTAAAAGTGCTAATAGAAGGGCCGTCTCAAGTTCTGGTTAACTATCCTAATGGCTCTTTTCTGTTAATAGGTAATTCTTCTACTTTGCAATTCAATGGTAGCATAAGGGTTACTATTTTTTCTACAAATCCAAGCTATTATGTTTTAGTAAATGGAACTAAGTACTTCTCTTCTTATTCGTTTTCAATAAACAATAGCGAAACATTGTACGTAAAAGCCATACCAGAATACGTAAAAATGAGTTTAACCTTAAATGGAAGTGGAAATCTAAAAATAATGATCAATAATGGTTCATCTTTTACAATAAATAAGACTACTTCGTTCTTAGTTCTTAACAATTCTATAGTTTATATTACTTCTGGCAAAACTTTTGAAATTAATGGAGCAATTACTAATTTCTATATAATAGCTCCTTCTAGTAACGTTTCATTAGACATAAATTTTATCAAGAACACCTCTTCTACTTCGTCCCCCAAAATTACATCTCAAGATTTTTTAGGAATCGGTCTTGGTTTGATTGGACTTTCCCTTTATCTTTTCTTTAAGAGAAAGACTAACTAACAAATTTATTTTATGAATCATTAAAGTATGTTAATGAATAAATTAAAAGATAGTAAAAGTGCTTTCTTACTTCAAGCTTCGGATAGCCCTATCGATTGGTATCCGTGGAGCGAGGAAGCTTTTGAAAAAGCTAAGAAAGAGGACAAGCCAATCCTAGTAGATGTCGGTGCAGCTTGGTGTCACTGGTGTCATGTCATGGACGAAGAGACATACAATGACCCAGAAGTTATAAAAATCATAAACGAAAATTTTGTTGCAATAAAAGTTGATAGAGAGGAATTACCAGATCTAGACAGAGAATTACAAAACCTTGTAAGTGCTATTACTGGGGAATCCGGTTGGCCATTAACTGTTTTCATGACCAGTGACAAAAAAGTATTCTTTGGTGGTACATATTTTCCACCAGATGATGCATACGGAAGAATCGGATTTAAGAGGCTCCTTAAGGAAATCCTTAGGATTTGGAGGGAAGATCGAAAGAAAGTTAATGAGATAGCTAATGCGACATCTTCCATTTCTATTTCTTTAAACACTCTTTCACCAGAATGGACAGTTATAGATAATTCTATTTCAGCGATTGTAGCTAACTTTGACCTTGAGAACGGCGGTCTTCAAGGGCAAATGAAATTTCCTCATCCCACTGTAGATGAACTTTTGCTAGCTTATTCGTTCTTTACCGGAGATGACGTGGAGAAAAAGCTCTCTATGTTTACTTTGAAGAAAATGTACTACGGTGGAATTTTTGACCAGGTTGGAGGCGGTTTTCATAGATATACTGTTGATAATGAATGGTACGTGCCACATTTCGAAAAATTGCTTATTGACAACGCAGAACTTCTCTTAGATTATGCTCTTGGTTATGAATACTCTAGAGATGAAGAACTCTTAGATACAATTAGAATGCTTTATAACTTTCTTGTCAGAGATATGAAAATAGAAGGAGGATTTGCTAATAGTCTCGATGCTGATTCTGAGGGCAAAGAAGGCTATTATTATACGTGGACTGAGGAAGAATTCAAGGAGGCAATTAAAAATGAAGATTTTGATTACTGGTCAAAGTTTTTCGATTTAATTTATGGAAAAGAAGTAGAGGGAAGAAAAGTATTACGAAGGACAGTAGAGTATAGAGACTTTATAAAGAGATATTCTCTAGAGAAACTGAACGAAATAAGAATGAAGCTTCTAGAGTATAGAGAGAAGAATAGGGAGAAACCATTTAGAGATAACAATTTATATACTCATCCTAACGCTAGAATAGCGGAAGCATTATTCAACGTCTATCCGTTGCTGAACAAAGGAGTTAATGAAGCTCTTGAAATTGTAAACAAATTAGGAAAGACTATTACTAGAAGGCTTGATGGAGGCAAAGAAGGACTATTAGAGGATTATGCATCCTCAACTTTAGCCTTGATATCTGCTTATGAGGTAACTGGTGAAGATAAGTATAAAGATTTAGCTATAGAACTCTCCAACAATCTAAAAAATGTGGAGGGATATGCTATAGATTCTCCTTCTGAATCTTCAGAATCACTAAGACTTAAAGCTTTGTTAAAGATATCTCAGCTCACGGAGGAAAAAGTAGACGTTAAAGTCTATGATGCTTCTCCAGCCTTTACTGCAGGTGTTTTATATAGTGCAATGAGTTATATAAAAGGCATTGCTCATATAGTAGTCGTTGATGAAAAAGATGGAAAAGCGAATGATTTACATAATACAGCTTTAACAACTTATTATCCTTTCAAAGTTGTTGAAATAATCACTGAGGGCAAGAAAGACTATTTGCCATCTTATATGAGATCCATGATTAACTATAATAAAGGGAACAGTAGGGCGTTTGTTTGCATAGGAAATAAATGCAGTATGCCTATTCTTATACCCGAAAAATTAAAATTATACTTACTAGGGGGAACTAAATGAGGTTAAAAGGTAAACGCGTTTTAATAGTAGGAGTAAGTAAAGGTCTTGGATATGCTCTAGCATATTTTCTGCTTAAAGAAGGGGCTAGTGTTATAATTAATTCTAGAAATGAGGAGAAGTTAAAGGAGATAAAGAAGAGTCTAGAGTCTTTAGGAAATATAAGTTATGTAGTTGGTGATGTATCAAGTTTGGAAAAGGCTAAGGATGTAGTTAATAAAGCCGGAGATTTTACTGACTTAATAATTACTGTTGGAGGATATGTTGAAGATACGGTTGAAGATCTCTCTGGTCTTGAAGATATGATACTGAACCATATAAAAATCCCTCTCTATGTAGTCAATGCTTCTCTCAGTAAACTAAAAGAAGGCTCAACGATACTTTTAGTCTCAGCACTTAGAGGCATTTACACAGCTTACCCTAATCAATTGTCTTATGGTATAGGAAAAGCTGGAATTGCAAAAGAGGTCGAAATACTAGCCTCAGAACTTCTAGATAAGGGTATTAGGGTCGTTGGAATAGCTCCGAGTTGGATAGATGGTGATTTTGTCCCTAATAGGGACTGGAAAAAACTAAGAAAATTAGGTGATGTAAAAGCTCCACCAGAAGATTTTGCTAGAGTTGCAGTATGGCTTTTAACTGATGAAGCAGAATGGGTCGATGGAGTAGTCATACCAGTGGATGGTGGAACTAGATTAAAAATGTGAATTATTTTTTATTACCTAACAACAATAAAATATCTACTCTCTAGACTCTTTACTTATCCGGCTCCCTCTCTCACTCTTAGTTCTGACTTAACTCTGCTTTGAAAAGCTAGGCGTTCGGCTGTAAAATTTTAAATCCGCTTATCGTTTGTTAGAATTCAAAGTTTTAAAATAAAATAATATTAATGACAGTAAAAATCTATTTTTAATGAGCGAAATAAGCTTTCGTTTTAACTGTACTCAAGACTATATAGTCTTCCATTGCAACTACAAACTCCATAGTATAGAGTATTCTAACATAAACAATAACGTCATAATCAGGCTTAACTCTCCAAGTTTTAGGATTAGTTTCGAAAAAGGTAAATTCTTTGATATGCACAATCTTTTAGTAAAAAAAGGAATTGAGGGAGAAAATCTTGTAAGACCAGTACTAAAAGATTTCTCCGAAATAATGAAAGAAGGATTTTTACAACTCTCTTTCCAAAATAACATCCCTGTTACTTTGTTGATTAGGTTTGTAAATGACTTGGACAAGATATACTTAGATCCGAGGAGATATCTAGATTTCGAGGTTTCTGAAATTCTTATTGATATGAACAAGGAATTCCAAAAGGATAAGCCTGGGTTTTCAACAAATAGGAAAATAACTATAGAGTTAAAATCAAATAAAGGCTGTGTAAAGACTGTTATTCCAGAAGAAGGTCAACCCTCTCATCTATTCTCTCTAGACTGTAGTGAGTGGAGTGAGGACTTTTCAAGGTATAGGAGTATGATAACTTCTCTCCATCCCACTATAACAGAGATCAATGAAATAGTGGATTTCATGAAAAAGATTATTTAAATTATTTTTACTTATTGACGTTGTGTCACTGGTATTATTAAGCAAATCTAGAACGAGGAATTACAGCAATTTACTTTGGATTACATGAATTATGATATTTTTATAGGCTTTTTCCAACTCTTCGTACTGTAACTATTTGGATCTATCATAGATTCATATGAATCTTCAGATCAGAGTATAGAGTCTAAAAGTAAGAGACCTAAAGATAGACTCTAAATTATCAATTGAAGAGTCTGATATCCAACTTCTACTAAAGGAATAGTAGAGTCTTCAGTCTAAAGCACAGAGAGAAGATGAGCTCTTATCTTACACTAAATATCTAAGAAAGATTTAAATCTGGTTAACAAATAGGGGCTAGAGTACATTAATGCTAATAGAATATTTCTTGCTGGTACTTCCTATTCTGGCAGATCTATTCTTAATATATCAAATATTAAAGGAGGTTAAACTAAGAGGTATAAAAGGTAACTTTGAAGCATTTGCCTCGGTTATCATACCTATTAAGGGATTAGATGTAGGATTAGAAGAAAATGTTACCTCACTTCTATCCCAAGATTATCCGAGATATGAAGTGATTTATATTGTAGATGATTATAATGATCCATGTGTTCCTATTTTAAGTAAATACCACGTAAAGATAATTAAGACTGAGGAGACATGTGTAAAATGTAGCGGGAAAATAAGAGCACAACTAACTGGCTTAAAGTATGCTTCTGGAGATGTAATTGTTTTCGGCGATTCAGATACGTGGTATCCTAAATACTGGCTTAAAGAAATGATTAAACCTTTATCAGGTTTTGTCGCTACTACTACATTTTCATGGCCAAAGCCCTACAAATTATCGTTTAGTAACTTTATAAGGGCAGGTTTTTGGACTTTCGGATTTGAATCACAAGCTATTGGAGGCACATTTTTATGGGGAGGGAGTATGGCTTTTAAAAGAGACTTCTTTGACTCTTATGTAATCCAAGAGCTTAGTAAAAACTGGTGTGATGATTGTACTTTAACAAGAATAGCAAAAGAAAGAGGTAGAATAGGATTTATTATAAATGCAATTCCTTTGAATGTCTTTGACGAGAAAGACCTTATAAACTGGTCTAAAAGGCAAATGATAACTGTTTATATGTATTCTAGGAAAGGGTTTTATGCTTTCATTATCATTTCATTTTTCTTCTTACTTTTCTTAGTATTCTCTATTATTTTCTTTTCATATATATCCTTTCTATTTATTTCTCCCTTGATTCTGTGGATAATAAAGAATGTTATAAGGGGACATAAGGTAGGTTATTCTTTACTACCTGCTATTGCTTCTATTCCTTCAATGTTTTATACCTTGGTGCTGACTCCGTTTGTTTTGAAACAAAAGTATATAATTTGGAGAGGAAATAGATATAATATATGATTTTGAAAAAAATGCTGATTATTGGAATTTTGTTGCTTATCTTGTCTATAGGCTTGGGCGACTTTATACTTTCTAGTAATTATCAAACTCTAACATTAAAACCATCTCAGTCAACCACTATTTCTCAAGCTGAAGTTTTAGCGAAAGAGCCTATTATAGCTCAACCAGTACAAGGTGTTATAGTTGATGGCACAAACACATATACAGTGTATAGTCCTTCCACAATAGTAAATAATCAAAATAAGAGTATCACTTTGGTTATAGTTCACAATAGCATACTATTAGACATTGATTACTTTCTTATTCTAATAAGTTCTAGTCTAATAATTTTCTCAATTCTGGGTTTTCTTTACATTTATGCTCAAAGGAAAAATGGAAGGAAAAGTACTTGACGGTGGATGGACCATTACAAAAATTTTTATGTCAAAGTGGAATGGAGTGTAATACTAACTTACATTTTCTTTGACTCTTTTGCTACTTTTTCTGCTATTTCGAACAGATCAGGATACATTTCTCTTAGTCCTTTTTCTAGTGCATCTTTTGCAACTTTACTCATCTTGAAACCTGGGATCGTATTGTATAGGTATTGAAGTAAGAGATAAGATGGATAACTCCACACACCTATCTTAGGATCTTTTTCGAGAAATTTTTTCATGAGTTCCTCCACGTTCTGATTTATACGGGTTTTTTCAATAGCCTCAATCTCAGTCTGAGTGTCATTATTTTTATCTTCAACCTTTTGTTCAGCCTTATTCACTTCTTTATTCTTTTCCTCTTTAGGAACTTCTTTTTTCTCTTCTATTTCAGTCGCGCTTGACTTCTCTTCTTCTACCTTAGTTTTCTTTCTATTAAAGATAAGATCTAATTCACTCAACTTTCTAACACCAATTTACTTAATTCTTCAAATACTTGTGAAAACTTTGGTTTCTTCACTCTAAACTCTTCATATCTGACAGCTGGAACTCCGAGTCTAGAGGCTTCATAGAATAATTTAGAGGGTGGAACTGCTAACTCTACGCTCTTTACTGAAGAGAAGTCAACCTTTACTGCTTTTTTTGACATATTTGTTATTGCTATAGCACTCTTCTTTAGACTAGTGAGTCTAGAGTCAAGGTTCTTTGCTGCCTCTAATGCTAATGGCTGCGGAGTTACGGGAGAAATTATTTTATCTGCTGCAATCATGGCTGAAACTGACAGTGTACCCAAATTTGGAGGAGTATCGATAACTATTACATCGAAACTTTCCGAGACCTTCTTTATTCCTTCTACAATTCCTTCAACATCGCCGTTTAGTTCTAGCCTCAATAAACCTATATGAGCTGGAAATACTTCCACATTAAATATGTTTACGCTTTTCTCTCCTAATTTTAATTCCTTCTTTTCTCTTTTCATTCCAAATGATACTGTTGCTCCACCTTCAGGGTCTAGATCTATTAAACCTACACTATTTTTCATTTTGCTAAGCGTATAAGCTAAATTAACCGAAGTTGTGGTTTTCCCCACACCACCTTTTTGATTTATGACTGTAACTATCATGTCTAGACTCTTTAGTCAGTAGTCTTAATTTTAGATTCTTCACATAATACTCTCCTTTATTGACAAGAAAAAGAAGACTGGAGAGAGAAGTGTAGTAAAGGGGAAAAGACTTATAAAAGGTCTGCAATATGCAGAGGCTTTAGTCCCATTTTTAGAAATGCTAAAGAACATGATGGGTTAGTAGAGACTACAGTGTTCACTCCACTCTTTAGAGTCTTCTCTTTCTTCACTGCCATAACTTTTTCAGCAATTTCTTCATGGAAGATAAAGTAGTCTCCTCCAGCACCACATTCAAAAGAAGGTTCTTCAGATTCAGAGATTGTAACATTCATCCTATTGAGAACTTCTCTAGTGTACCTGTTTAGACCTAACAAATTCGCATGACAAGGCTCATGGACTGTCAGTTTTCTTTCTACTCTTGGTAAGGGTAAATTAAATTTTATTATAAACTCTGGAAAGTCAAAAACGTTTAACCCGTTCTCTTTCATATGCGCAGAACAATTTGATGAAAGTGAAACTACTATTTTTCCTTCAAACTCCTTTCTCAACTTTTCAATCAATTCTTTACTCCTATTTAAGTCACCGGAGTGTTTATGGGCCAAACCACAGCAACCATTGTAAACTCTTACTTTATACCCTAGATTTTTCAAGTATTTCAACGCTTTTTCTACACTATCTTTGAAGAACACTGAAGTGATACAACCGGGGAAGAGTATTAGCTCTTCATTCTTATCTCTATACTCTAGAGGCTTCTCAGCCTTAGCTGGGATTTTCTTAGCATATTCCCCTCTTATAAAGTAAGGTAAGAGTTGTGGTCTTTCAAGTAGGCTTAACATAGCTTTTTCTATTGTATTAGGTTTTCTTACCCTAGTTATTATCTCTGAATAAACTACACCACTAGGGCATGCTAATTCACATCTTCTACAGTACATACAAGTTTCAATACCTTCACTAGGTATCGCTAGTTTAACTGCCGTAATTCTCCCTCTTGGTGAATGAACTTCTGACCTTGTAACAACATATGTTGGACAAGCCTCTAGACAAAATCCACAATGGACACATTTTACTAATTCTTCCTCTAATCCCATTCCCATAACACCCTCTCCTCTCTAGACTCTCCTTTACACCCTCCAAACATTTTACACGGGTTGAATAAATTATAAGGATCAAAAGATGTCTTCACTCTTCTTAATACCTCTATCTCCTTTTCGTTATAGTAAATCCCTAAAAATTTAATTTTCTCGATCCCAATCCCGTGTTCACCAGAGGGTACTCCACCCCTTTCAATTACGAATCTCTCTATCTCGTCACTGGCCCTGACTGCTCTCATGAAACTATCAAAATCTTCTGGGTTATAAGAAATAAGTGGATGTAAATTTCCATCTCCAGCATGAAAGACATTGGCTATATATACGCTGTACTTTTTTGCTATTTCAGACGTTTTTTCCAATACATCTGGTAAGTCGCTTCTAAGTACATTGCAGTCCAAAGTAACATAAGCTGGTGCAATAGTGCCCATAGCTGGAAAAGCACCCCTTCTTGCATTCCAGAATCTAGAGTCGTCATTAGGGATAACGACTTCTCCGCCATTTTCAGTTATTGCTCTCTTCACTCTACTCTCTTCCTCCAAAACTTGTGTCTCTTCCCCATCTAGTTCTATTAAGAGAAAGGCTTCTACATCTGGTAAACCTGCTCTATATCTACTTTTTTCTATAGCTCTGATAGCATTTCTATCCATTAACTCTAAACCAGATGGAATAACACCATTTTGGAAGACATTGATTATGGCGTTTGCAGAGTCTCTTATGCTGTTAAAGATACCGATTACAGTCTTTTTCTTTTGCGGTTTAGGAAATAGTCTTAATCTAGCTCTTAATACTGCTCCTAGTGTACCTTCAGCTCCTATAAATAAACTGGTTAAATTAAAGTAAGGAGAAGGGTAAAATTCTTCTACCTCTCCGTTTGGTAAAAGTACCCTTACTGAAATTATGCTGTTAAAAGTAGGACCATATTTTACTACATGTATTCCTCCGGAATCATGGGAGATATTGCCTCCAATACTTGACACTTGATAACTTGCAGGATCGGGTGCATAAAATAAATGGGGAGGAGAGTTTTTCGTCACAATTGCATTTGCAATCCCCGGGCCAACCTCAATTTCTAGCCCTTGTTGCGAGTAAACATGATTAAGTCTCGTAAGAGAGACTATAATTTCGTCTCCCTCAACTGGTACTGTGGCACCGCTCAAACTAGTCCCAGAACCTCTGATAATCATTTTCTTTTTTTCAGATATAAGAAACCTAAGAACTTTAACTGCTTCTTCCTCGTTCCCAGGTAAAACTACTGCTTCCGGTTCTTTCTTTACTGCTGTTAACCCATCGAAACCATAGAGTCTTCTCTCTTCTCCTGTGATAACCCATTTGTCCCCAACAATCTCTTTTAACTTTTTTAACATTAGTAATGATTGATTCGTGTAGTTTAAAATGTTTATACCTTACGAATGTGAGGAGATTTATTTCCCTACATCTTACGAAGAGATCGAGGAGATTATAAAAAAAGCTACGGAGAAGAAACTCACTTTACATGTTATAGGTTCTGGAAAAAACCATATCGGAAAGAAGATAAATGCCGATATATGTGTTTCCATGCAAAAAATGAATAGAGTAATTGAGATTTCCAAATCAGATTTATACGTCACAGCTCAATCTGGGATTGAAATCGATAATCTTCAGCAGATTCTCTCTTCTCAAGGCCTTTTCTTACCTTTTACTTATTCTGGGACTTTAGGAGGTCTGGCTTCAACTAATAAGAATTCTCTCTTCTCTATTCTTTATCCATACCCAAAAGATTTTCTTTTAGGTGCAAAGATAATTTTAGGGGATGGAAGCATAATAAGAAGTGGAAGTAGAACGACTAAGTTTTCTAGTGGATATAAATTATGGAAAGTTTTATCTGGAGCTTTAGGGAGTCTTGGAATTTATCTAGACCTGACTTTCCGTTTAATTCCTAAGCCAGAGAGAATAGTCTATACCGAAGTGTCTTCTCCATTACAATTTTTATCTTTAAGACCGTGGGGAATCGTGTCTTTTATGAAAGATGGTGCTGTAAAAAACTATTTAATTTTGGCTGGTTTTTACAGTTATATTGATAAAATTTCAAAAGATAATTCGTTCTCTCCTATACAAGGTCTTCCTAGTGATAAATTGGAATGTGAAAGAATTTTTGGTGTTACAGTGCCTAGGGGCAAAGAATTAGAATTAATAAAGAGCTTTAATCAAGGTGTAGCTTATGTGGGAAGTGGCTATCTTAGGGTGTGTGATGAAAAAGCTTTGGAGTTGAGAACTCAAGGAGTTTCTGTGATCATAGAGAAGGGATGCAAAGATAATGAAGACTGTTTTGGTTTTAAATACTCAACATTTAATTATTTGAAAAACGCTTTAGATCCTAACAACATATTTCCTATGGTGTTACAATGAGTGAAGAATATTTTCTTCAATATAATGGCGAAAAAAATCTTTGTAGTTTTATTAGGATATTCTGGTAACAAATATTATTTATATTATCCTAAAGGAGACCTACTTGTTGTAGTTGACGAGAAAGGTAACATTGAAATGAAAGAAATTGTTGAAATAGTGGGAGAATTGCCTTCGGGGTTTAAGGTCTCGAATTTGACTGAACCATGGGAAGAAGTGAAGAACAGAAAGGTGGTGTGGAAAGTGTTAGATAAAGAGATTGAAAGTGATAATCTATATGTTGTTACTAAATCTCCTAAAGACTATAAACTGATAGAAAATGGATCTGCACCAGATAGACTCAAGTTGTTTGCTTTTCGTGATGCAAATCCAGAGGAATTTAAAGATTGGTGTTGTGTTCTGATAGTGCCTACTAAAGATGTAGAGGAGCTACCAAAATCGTTTAAAAAAGTTTATTTCGAGAACGGAAAAATCATTGAGAAATAAGAAAGGTTTAATCGACTTCTCTTTCTTTCAGTAAATGCTCAATAATAGTCGTTAGTTTTCCTTCTTTTTCTATTATTTGCTTTGCTGGAGGATTTTCTAAGTATGCTGATGAATTAGATTTAATACGTTCTTCGTAGCTTGGTACGCTTTCATTTATATAGAATATACCAATAGGTACCCTTTCTCCCCACTCTAAGCTTTTATCAATCGCTTTTTTCATTTTCTCATTTACTTCCTCTGGCTTCTTGACTACTGGATCCCAGTCTGGTAATGTTTCAAGTTTGTAAACCCTTTTATCATACCACTCCTTAGTATTTATGTCGTTATAAGTCGGACAAGGTTGCAAAACGTCTATAAGTGCAAGACCTTTGTGTTTTACAGCAGCTTTTATCAGTTCTTTCAAGTGCTTTACGTCGTATGCATAACCTCTAGCGACAAATGTGTAACCAGAAGATACTGCTAAGGCTATAGGATTTATTGCATCATTTATATTAGGTCTAGGTAAAGACTTAGTCTTCTCTCCTCTCTTTAAAGTAGGTGAAGCTTGTCCTTTAGTTAGTCCATAAACGCCATTATCGTGCAGGATCACCACCATATCTATGTTTCTTCTTCCCGCAGCTACAAAATGTCCAGCTCCAATTCCTAATAAATCACCATCTCCCCCATTTACTATTACTGTGAGTTCTGGGTTTGCTAGCTTAATTCCACTAGCAAAGGCTATTGCTCTTCCGTGTAGAGTATGGACTCCAGACACTGGAATCCTCATGAAGTGTGGAGTTTTACCAGAGCATCCTATTCCAGATACTAGGACAACCGATTTAGGGTCTAATCCAAGCTCCATAATAGCTTGTTGTTCTGCATTTAGAATCCCAAAATTACCGCAACCAGGGCACCAGTCATTCCATTGAGGTTTAACTGCCGCCATTTAATACCACCCTCCTCTCTCCTTCTCTCATAACTTTAATTAATGCGTTCTCTAGTTCGTCTCTTAAAAATGGTCTTCCATTCCACTTTAATATAGTGCTGTCTACATCTCTTCCAGTATACATTTTAATTAGGAGTGATGCCTGGCTTAAGTAGTTTCCTTCAACCGAAATCACTCTATCTCTTCCCTCCATAAGCTTGCTTATTAAGTTCTTCGGGAATGGAGAGAACATCCTTATCTGTACTAAGGTAAAATCTAAGTTTGTCTCTTCTAGGATATCTCTTAATACTCCAGTTGATGAAGCCCATGTTATTACTAAGTTTTTAGCATTCTTTTCACCATATATTTTAACTCTTTCTTCTTCTGGTATCTCTCTATCAGCCACCTCCAGTTTCTTCATTCTCTTTTCATACATTATCGTTCTATTGTTAACGTCCTCAGAAATGTGCCCTTCTTCGTTATGTTCATCGCCAGTATAAAACATCGTGGCTTTCCCAAGAAAAGCTCTAGGTGAAATGCCATCCTCTGTAACTTTGAATCTTTTATAAGTTGTATCTTCGCTTTCTATTATTTTACCTCTTTCAGCTTTAAGCTTATCCAACTCTAGCTCTTCTTCTGGTACTGTTGAATAAGAATTAGCTAATGTCTTTTCTATCAGATGAATAACTGGTGTTTGATATTTTTCAGCCAAGTTTAGAGCCCAAACAGAGTCCTTAAAAGCTTCTGAATGATCTCCAGATGCTATTACAAGTCTAGGGAATTCACCATGTCCGGCAAATATAGGGAATATCAAATCTGATTGTGCTGTTCTAGTAGGTAATCCTGTTGAGGGTCCACCCCTTATGTAATATGTAACCACGACAGGTACTTCATCCATTCCAGCCCATCCAAGACCCTCAACCATTAACGAGAAACCTGGACCAGAAGTGGCAGTCGCACTCCTTACACCAGTTAATGCTGCGCCAATTGCCATGTTTATTGCAGCTAGTTCATCTTCTGCTTGCACTACTACTATTGTCCCTTTCTTTTTATCTCCAGTAACAGGGTCTTCCATTAATGCATCTTGATGAGCTTCTATGTATGTGCTCTCATCAGATGCCGGTGTGATGGGATAATAAGATTGAAATCTAAGACCACCATAAATTTTTCCCATTGCAGCGGCAGTATTTCCATCTAACCAGAATCTCTTCTTACTTGGAAGTGGTCTAAGGTTAAACTTTGTATTAACTATTTCATAAGCATCCTTTACGGCTATCTCATTCATTTTTTTATACAGATCTTGCTTGAAAGTACTATTGATAGCCTTAATTAAGTAATTAACATCAAGTCCTAGAAGCTTATATGAAACAGCTATTCCAGCGATATTCTTTACTCTCTCAGATACAGATAAAGGTATTTTTAGTTGGTCAGCCACTTTCTTGGCTATTTCGTCGTAATTTACTTGAACTAGTTCAAGATTCTTTGCCTTTAGATAATCTAACGCTCCCTTGACTGTCTGCTCATAGCCGTTAGATGATAAAAATTCCTTAACCTTTTCTGCTATTTCTGGCTCCATTGACTGGACTGCATCTACTTTTGTATTTATTATTGCAGGATTATAAATTAGAATTCCTTTTACATCTTGAAAATGCTGAAAAATTGTTTCTGCGTCAAAAGAGACTAAAATATCTATACTTTGTGTATTGCTTCCAACTCTTTTATCGCTTATTGTAAGTGAAAAATAACTATGTCTTCCCTTTATATTTGAATAATATTCTCTGTTACCGAAAATATAATATCCTGCCGATGCAACTGCGTTTCCAAAAATGTTTGCTGCAGTGTCTATGCCAGTACCTTGGGCCCCACCTATAACCCAACTTATCCTCATAATATCTAATATTCATTATTCTTTTAGAAGTATATAAGTAAATTTGAAAATCAAATGATATTTTACTTCAAATGTTTAAAATATATATACAATAGAATTTATCTTAATATACTATTTTTATCTCATTATAAAATTGGTAACTTATAGATTAGACCATTTAGGAGTATTTTCTTATCTATTTTATCTTTCTTTAAGTCATAGTACAGTTCAGCTTTGCTCTCTGCAGTTAATGTCTCCCCGTTTTTGACATCTTCTTTAGTTGCTTTTCCTTCTAAAATCTTAAATGTGAAATTACCGTTATTATTAGTGATTTCTATTCTATTTTTGAAAGGATAAACATTGTTACTTAATATCGTAAGGGAGAGTATGGACTCTAGAGTGGTGAATAAATTTACTATGACTGGTTTTTTGGATTGCAAAACCTCTGTGACATTTCTAAAATCTGTAAAAATATTTCTTCTTCTATCATAACTTTTAACAATTCCATTTTCAAATTCCACAATAATATCATCATCATTTTGTGTCTTTATTTCTTTCTCCATATCTTCTATTGTAGGGTAAGGCATAAATGTAAATCTAACTTTTCCATTTAATATTAAAGCCTTTGGAGGAATCCAATTATTTTTTACTATCATTATTTCAGCTTTTTCACTTATTGGAGTAACATAATAAATATAATAAATGTAATCTTTTTTCTGTTCGCCTAATATCTTTATAGCCTCTCTTACGAACAAATCTCTACTATATTCATATTTTTTAAAAATATCTTTTAATTTTGGATCAAGTCTTTTTATTATATTTTTAGAAAGCTCCGGTTCTAAATAAAATGAAATAATTGGCTCTAGGTCATTAGAGGAAGAAAATTCTAGTGCTTTTTTAGCTAAATCCTTTGTTTCATTAGCATCCATGAAATAGTTTAGTGACTGCACAAATAGAGATTAGCAACATGATTTAAAACTCTATTTCTCATAAAGGTCTACTCAAGGAGAAGTTTAAAGAATTTATAATAGAATTTTATAGAATTTCAATAATGAAACAGAGTGAAACTAGGTCAAATATAAAAGGATGAAACGCGTAAGCTCTCATGATGAAAGCACTTCTAATAGGTCTAATAGCCATGATAACAATAGCAGGAGGAGTTTTTGCCGCAGGTATGGCTGGATACGGTCCTATAGCATATATATCATATCATGTACAGTCTAACAACTCATCTTCAGCACAGATTATTCCAGCATATATTAATTTAGGAAACTTAACCCCAGGCATGAAAGGAAATGCTACTGCGAATGCTTCAATTTCATTACATAATAATGGGACATACGAAATTCAATTACTTCATGAAGAAAAACTGAGTAAAGTATTTAGCGAGTTCAATGTGACAATAACAATTGGAAATAAAACTGTAATGCTAACTCTTTCAAACAACGACGCCTACTTAAATCTAACATCTGGAAACTATACTGTGTATATAAAGATATTCTATCAAGTGTCTGCTCATCCTCATGGAGATTTAGACGTGAAAAATGAGCCACTGCTTATAATACATCCATACGGAGATTCAAGCAATAATTCACAAGATTAATAAGTTAAAAGTTAATTTCTTTTTTCAATGATGACCGCGCCCTTGTCAGAAGAGGTGAAGATGTCTACCGGGACTGATCATTCTATCTCGTTAATATCGAATTTCTTGTACTCTTTAAGTCTCTCAATTCTATAGCTCATATAAGTAAGGGGATTAATGTCAACTACAACTTGTCCTTCTCGGTCGCCTAACTCAGCTAATGGTTTAGGTTCAATAAACCTTCCTCTCAATGAGGGAACATAAGCTATGCTCATGCCTAGGTATTCAGGTGGGTAAAAAACATTTGCATTTACAACAGCTATTCTATTTTCTAAAACTCTGACTTTCATATATTCTCTCCATAAGTCTATACCATCTACAGGAATTTTAGAAGGAACCAAAAGAATCTCAACTCCTCTAAGAAACATTTCTCTCACAATTTCAGGGAAATCTAGGTCATAACACACAGCAATTCCGAGCTTAACTCCTCGATATTTAAAGATTATAGCGGTATCTCCAGATAGTAACCTACTTCTTTCCTCCCCAAATAAATGTATCTTTTTTGCTATACCTTTAATATCGCCATTAGGATCTACAATCGGAGATACTATTGAAACCCCATCTTCTACTGCTCCGGGTATTACATAAGCTGTATATTTTTTCGCTAGTTGTTGAAACTCTTTTAATGGCAATTCATCAAGAGTTTTTATCCACTTTTCTGGTAGCAGTATAACTTCTGCTCCAGACTTTAGAGCATCTTCGCTAAGTTTTAATGCATCGGTAAGATTTGATGGCTGTACTATACCGATTTTCAACCTTCTTCTGCCTTTGGTTTTCTTCCTTTTGTCTCAATTTTCTTTAGCTCTTTTATAATCCTCTCCTCTAATTTCTCTACCGCTTTCCTTACAGCAGTTACTGGATCCCAATCGGTATCCTTACTTACAAAGTCACCTATTTTTGTAACTACTCTAGCCGTTACTTGATACATCTTTTTATCTTGGCTCTTTGCCTCTTCTTTAAATGCTACTTTAAAGTCCATAACATCTGTTAATTTCTGTAGTCTAGAGAGATATCTCTCGAGTATTCCGTCAATTAATGCCTTTGTATCCCCTTGTTTTAATTCTCCGCTAAGTTTAGCTTGAATTGGCATTTCTAGTTCAAATTTCTTTGCGATAAGATTAACAACATCAATTCCACTAAACATTCCTACAACTAGGTCTCCTTCTACTACTGGCATTCCAGATATCTTTCTCTTTAATAGTGTTTCTATTGCTTTTCTTACATCTTGATTTCCATCAGTTGTTTCTACCGGGTAATTCATTATTTCCCTTACTGGAAGGGCCATTAACCTCTCTTCCTCTGTCATTATAGATGATTTTTTCTTTCCTTTGTATGAATAGAGTCTATCTACAATGTCTCTTGTTGATATTATTCCTACTAACTTTTTCTCCTCCAGAACTGGGAGCTTTGATACATTATTATTTATCATCAGCCATCTCGCTCTTGCTACTGAATCATCAGCGTTAATTGTAATAACTGGAGAACTCATTATCTCTCTTACTTTAGCGCTTGGTATTTCCCCTTTATCTAGATAATATGAAAGGAACCTTTCTCTTGTGATTAAACCCACTAATGTTTTCTTTTCATCAACGACAACTAATGCTCTAGCTTTAGTAGTATAGAATTTTCCAACTACTTTCGCTTCATCATCTGATTCTAAAACGTTATTAGAGGGAGACATTAAATTAATAACCTTAGACTCTGGGCTAACTCTCTTTCTTAATAGTTCTTTATAACTTATAACTCCAACCACAGTCTTCTCTTTAACTACTGGAACTATCCATTGATTGTTTTCTTGCATCTTTGATATAATATCTCTAATTCTATCATTATATGTTGCAACTACTTTGGGCTCTTCCAAGAGTTCTTTTGGTATCATTAAGGAAAAATCCACGTCAACATTTATATAGTTTTTCGACGAATTATTATATGGATGCACAAGACAGCTTTCGTATGGGATGACAGATATTTAGAATACTCATTCCCTGGGGATCACCCTTTTAAGTCCTTAAGAGAATCAATGACAAAAAAACTCTTGGAAGAAAGGGGGGCTTTTCATTATATAGACGTGGTTCCTCCAAAAATAATTAGCGAAGATTTATTATATATTGTACATTCAAAAGAGTATATAGAATTTGTTAAAGAGAAAAGTAAAGAGGGCAAGGGATTATTGGATGAAGGAGACACCCCTGCTTTTAAGGGCATATATGAAGCTGCACTAGTGAGAGTAAGTGGCACTGTCACTGCATTAGAATTAGTGAAAGATGGAAAATATAATCATGCAATAAATATTGGTGGAGGTTTTCATCACGCCAAAAGATCAGCAGCAGCAGGGTTTTGTGTATTCAATGATGTTGCGTTGGCTATAAAAATAGCAGAAAAGTACTTTGACAGAATTGCATTAATAGATATTGATGGCCATCACGGAGATGGAACTCAGTATTTACTTTATGATGACCCCCATGTTTTGAAAGTCTCCTTACATATGTACCATCCTCGTTTCTTCCCCGGTACTGGGAGCGAAGAAGAAATAGGAGAAAATGAAGCAAAAGGCTATAGTATAAATATTCCTTTACCGCCAGGGACAGGAGATGATATGTATCTCTATGCTTTTAATGAGATTGTAGTACCTAAAGTGAAAGAATTCAGACCAGATATAATATTTCTCCTTAATGGTGGAGACTCATACTATGAAGATCCTTTAGTTGAGCTAAAGCTCTCTACTAAAGGTTATTTAGAGGTAGTAAAGATTGTTCATGAACTTGCACATCAGTTATCTAATGGAAGGCTAGTTATGACGGGTGGAGGAGGTTATAACTATGAGGCTACAGCTAGAATATGGACACTTTCTATAGCTGAAATAGCTTCACTTGATTTTACTGAATACGAAAGCTTAGAAGACTGTTGTATGATTGCATCTAGAGAATTTGTGAAAAATAAGGTAGTTGAGACTGTTCAGAAGCTAAAGAAAATACATGGATTAAGTAACTAGTATCAAGGAAGATGCTTTTCTAACCTTTTCTCTCGCTTCTTCTACTGTGTTACCGGTTGCAAGTACTACGCCCATTCTTCTTTTGTAATAAGTTGATGGCTTTCCAAATAGTCTTACTTGAACCCCTGGTATCTGTAGTGCTTTATCTACATTCAAGAACTTTGGAGCCCATCCCTCATTATTTGCTAGAATCACATGAGCTGCTGCTGGAGATACAATCTTAACATCTGGTGTAGGAAGGCCTAGAGCACTCCTTACATGAATTTGAAATTCATTTATGTCTAAGCTAGCCATGGTAACCAGTCCAGTATCATGAGGTCTGGGAGATACTTCGCTAAACAATACCCTATTACCGGATACAAGAATTTCCACACCAAAAATCCCAAAACCGCCTAACTCATTTACTACTCTTGTTGCATATTCTTGAGCTCTTCCAACTATTTCTTCATCTACTGTACCAGGGTGCCATGATTCTACATAATAATAGACGTCAGAAGGTCTCTCATGCTCTATAGGAGTGATTGTTTTAGTCACTACTCCATTATCAGTTAGATATCTATATGTCAAGACAGTTAGTTCTTTATCGATTTTTATGTACTCTTCAACTATTACCTTTGTACTTTTCCCTCTCGCATGCGCTAATGCCTCTTTAAACTTGTTTTCAACTTCTGTCTCATTGTTTACTACCTCATGCCCATGACCACTTGAGCTCATCTCTGGTTTTATCATACATGGATAACCAATATCTTTGCATAATTTTTTTACTTCCTCTGGGGTTTCAGCAAATCCATAAGCAGTCGTAGGCACTTTTACTTTTTCTGCAGCAACAGTTCTTAGCTCTAGTCTGTTCATACAAATTTTTACTGCCTTAGCATTAGGTATTACTCTGAATCCTTCGCTTTCCAGCTCAAGTAATGCATCTGTATTAATTGCTTCGATTTCAGTAATTATTGCATCAGGGTTCTCTCTTTTTATAATACTTTTAATAGCTCCTCCATCTAGCATGTTAACAACGTATTTCCGGTGTGAAACATGCATAGCTGGAGACATATCGTATCTGTCTACAACTACTGTCTCTATTCCTATTCTCTGAGCTTCTATTACCATTTCCTTTCCTAACTCTCCTCCTCCCAATAGGAGAAGCTTCTTTGAACCTTCGAAAAGAGGTGTTCCGATTTCCATAAACGTATTTACTTAAACAGTGTAATAAATCTTTCTATTTACTCGTGAAACTTTTACTTAGTCAAGTAAATAGAGATCCAGTCTATCACTCTCTTATAATCCTTCAAAAAATTGTAAAAACAGTTCCATCTAGTCCTTTTGCAATCCCCAGACCATGGAAAGACTATTGCACCAATCGGAAATTTTTTCTCATATTGAAGTATCTGATTTATTGAATAACTACCAGTTTTTGCTTCGATTGCAATTTTTCCTTCAATAATAAAATCAGGTTTATTGTGAGTCTCTACTCCGAACTTTGATAAAGATACAGTGATTTCTTTGTTCCTTTCTACGTTAAAATGTTTTGATAAAATGGAATACACAAAATCTTCAAATAAATTTCCTATCAGCTGGTTTAACTTCAATCTTCTAGCTTTTATATCGGGGTAGGCAAGAGCGTAGTCAACATTTACTTTTATCCCGGAGACCTCCTCCAAGTATCTTAATTTCTCTAACAACATCCTCTCGTCACCTAGGAAGGAAAATGAATAATCTGCTATTTCATTTCCGTTCTTATCATATACTCTCACGTTCATCTTATCTACCATTACTATAACGTTCCCTTCTTTTTCATCTGGTATTAGCTTTCTTTGATCATTTATTTTGTATAAAAAGACTTCCACAACATGAAATGGATGAACTTATAAATAAACAATAAGTTGTAATGTTAATGTCACAAATAATTACCGTTAGTGACATTATATGGGGAGTAATATTAACTGCTTGGGTCGCGATAGTTACCTTATATATCTCAAAAATTGTTAGTAAGTACACAAGTATATATGTTGCAAGAAAGGTAATTCATATGCTTGGTGGGGGAGTAGTTGCTATATTATCTCCTTTCGTATTCTCTTCCCCTTTAGTACCAATAATTGCTTCCTACACGCTAATGAGTTATCTAATAGTAAGGCGTTTAAAAGATGGAATAATGGGTTGGTTTCAAGAAAATGACAATTACGGAGAAATATTTTACGCTTTCTCATTTGGTACAGTTCTTTTACTTATGTGGCTATTAGATGGTAATTATTGGTACTCAAAAGACATGTTTATCCCACTACTTCCAATTTATTACATGTCTTTTGGGGACGGAGTTACTGGAATAATTAGAAATTATGTGTATAAAAGGAGAGTTAAAGGATTGTGGGGTAGCTTGGGAATGGCTATACTTTGCATACCATTAGGTTATTATTTCTTTGGTATATATGGTGCAATTTCTGGTGTTATTGCGACAATAGTAGAAGTATTACCTTTAGTTGATGATAATTTAAGTATATCTTTCGCTTCTTTCTTATTCCTTTATGCCACTATAAAACTGCTTTAAGGCATAAAAGTTCTTGTTGTCAATTATATTAATCTTCATATTTTTGGTGTTTATAGTTATCACTCCGTTTATTTTACTTGTCTTCACGTCATTAATAGTAATATCGGGGGTTTTGGAATATTTTCTTATTAACCTCATTATACTCCTAACTTCGTCTTCGCTTCTTTCGTTAGGATCTAAAAGTAATTCTTTAGGAATTGGGGGGAGGTAAAAGGATGGTACAGCTATGTAGAACTGACTTGCCATATTACTGTATCTTGCAGTTTTTAGCGAAAGCCTACCCATTAGGAACTCTTCAGCTTTTATTGCATTATTAGGAGGCACATAACCTGTCTCTACTTCTATACCTACGTCGTTTCCTTTAATTGCGTAAATGTCCATCACCCCACCTTGGACTTCTACTTCCACATACACTCTAAATCCGTTACTTAGAAGATATGCAGAGAGAATTAGTTGGAGTATACCATGATTTATATTAAGTATACCAATTTTACTTAATCCATAAAGTTTTCTGTATATTTCCTCTAAATTAGAGCTCTTGCCGTAACAATTGCTTACTTTTTCATAAATTAATTCCAAATCTTTTACGTGATCAACTCTCATAAAGCATCACTTCAGGCTGGGAAGCGGTCTTCATCATTCAGTAAACCGTCGTATCATCATTTAATTAAAAAATCATTTAACACAGTAACTTAAAAATACTACATATGATAAGTTGGCTTATAGGTTCTCCTGCTCCACCTTGGCAATACCTAAACGACATTTTTGAAGATTATAGAAATGTAGGGGTTTACGTAAATGCTTATGGTAATATTGAGATAGTAAAAGTGAGTGATATTGATGAATTTTACACAAATACTTCAGTACTAATAAGTGGCTATCATTTACTTACGCTAAAAACTCATTATTTAAAGTTAAAGAAATATGTAGCCTTTCCATCAAGAAGATTACGAGTTATAAAAAGATTTTTACAATACAAAAACTGGAGGGCTATGGAATATTACGATAAAGATGAATTCCTAGTAGGATGGATAATATATGATTGTGAAGACTGTTATGAAAAGCAAAAGCTCCACTTACAGATTGAAGAAGATAATATGACAGATGAAGAAATATTTGAAAAACATTTTCAAATCTATAACTCGTGAGGTTCTTTTCCTAGCTCAAAGTCATTGACAAAGCCAAATCTGTCAATCATATACTCCTTCTCTTCTCTTCCGTTTTTTATAAATTCAAACAATAACTTTGCCATCCCCGGACCCACTTCTGCTCCGTAGCCATCTAATCCAGCGACAATGTATGTGTTATCCATAATCCTACCGTACAATGGTCTCATATCTGGTGTTCCTTCACAGTATCCTTCTCCCCTAATAACTGGCTTCAATTCACCAAGTCTCTCCTTAGCTCTTTCAACTGGCTTTAAGTCCCCATTTTGCTTTACAAATGGACTACTAGGTAAAGTGTCACCGTCACCTACAATATTAAGGTTCATCCCTAATCCAAATAATGGTCTAGAGTAGTAATTTAGCTCATAATCATAAATCAATGTTTTATCTAATAATGAATTTCTGTTAGTTGTTACCCATGCCCAACAATAATAAGACTTTAGTGGAAGCTTTATGTCCACAGAATATGAGTTCCATGCACCAGAAGCGACTATAACTACATCTGCTTTCGCTTCTTTTTCGTTGTTTATTATTACCTTTCCTTTCTCGATTTTTGCAACTCCTTCAACAAACGGTACACTATCCACAAGTTTTTTAACATTAACTAAGCTATCAGTACCCTCTCCAACAATTGCGTGAGTGTTAAGCCAATCTACGAATTTCTCTTTTACGTTAAAATTGTAGGATAACCATTCATCCACTACTTTGGGGTTCACTTTCCCAAGAGTATAAGAAGGGTAATTGATCATTGGTACATTATACTCCTCATAAAACTTCTTACTTTCAATGGCCAACTCTATGTCTTTACCCTTCAAGAGAAGGGAATGAATTAATGTAGGATAAAACTTTCTAAACCTTGATTCAATTACAGTTACGGAGTGTCCGGCTCGTTTAAATAAGTGATATAAAACGCTACCAGTTATGCCTTTTCCAATGATTAAAACTTTCACAATTCTTAAAGCTTTGATAAAAAATTAAAAACTAATGATTGAGGGATATATGCTTAAATATCTTGATATCATATGGGCAGTAAAAGGTTGTTATCATCCTAAAGGATATGCAGTTGCTGTTCCAAGACTTTATAAGGGGAAAAAAATTAAAAAAATGGAAGATGCTTTTCAGCTAGCTCGCCAAGAATTCTCTTTTCTGTTTAGATATGTGGAAGAAATAGGTTTTGATGTTCCGCTAGTCCCTTTAAAAGACTCTGAAATTTTAGATCCCTTTAACAAGGCAGTTGAAGATGAAGTTGTGATAGAGTTTATGAAATACTTTAAGGGAAAGATTGGTATAACAGGTAGTTTACTTTATTCTAATTCATACAACGATATGGATTTTGTAAGCATTAATGAACACGATTATCAGACTTTGCTTGAGTTAAGAGAAAAAGGTATTACGTCTCCTTTAAATGCGGTGAATGAAAGCGAAGTAGAGGGTTTAAACAAAAAAGATTTCCTATACTTGAAACAGAATAGAGTGCTTGAGGGTATATTCAAAGGTGTACCATATACTTTTAAAATCGTTAGCTGTGAGGACTTTGGGATAGTCAAGGGAAAAGAAAAATTTGAAGGTATTGTTGAGATTGTAAGGGCAGAAAAACCGTACTCTCTCCCAGTAAAGTATTATACTGATAAAGGAGTCTACTTAACTTCTTTCAGAACCAGATATACTGAACTGAAAGAAGGGACGAAGTTATATGTCAATGGAATATTACTAAAAAGAAATAAATTCCTAGATTTAGATTTAGACCTAGCAAAGGAGGTAAAAATTATATGACTGAGGCACATAAAAAACATAGAGAACATGCACCAAAGACCCTAAACTTTTACGTGATTACAATAAGCACTTCAAGGTATGAAAAGTTTGTGAGTAGAGAACCTGTTGTGGACGAGTCTGGGGATTTGATGAAACAGTTAATCATTGAAAGTGGCCACAAAGTCGTTGGTTATTCACTTATTCCAGATAATAAAGTTAAGATCTTAAGAGCCTTTTCAGAAGCTCTAGATAGAGAAGACGTAGACGTTATTGTCTCTACTGGCGGTACTGGGTATACTCCTTCTGATGTGACAGTAGAAACGATCAGAGGGATTTTTGATAGAGAAATAGAGGGATTCTCAGATGTCTTCAGACTTGTAAGTTATAATGACCCAGAAGTTAAATCTGCTGCATATTTAACCAAAGCTTCTGCTGGAGTAATACAAAATAAAATAGTGTACTTGTTGCCGGGATCCCCAGATGCTGTTAAGCTAGCTTTAAAAGAGTTGATATTACTAGAAGTAGGACATTTAATTTATCTGGTTAGGAGTAAGTCGTAAAGGCTATTTGAGAAGAAGTTGTGCTATTTTTTCTCCTATTACTTTCTTTTCTTCTTCAGTGAAATCTTCTAGCGAGTCTAGGTAGAAATAAAGCATAATTAATTCTTCAGGCTGAAGAGTCCGAAGCCCTGCATCATACATTTTGTTGCTTAGTTCGTTATATACGGAATCAGCAACACCTATATACCACTTTGCATCATCTAATATCTTGCTTGAGTCTTCTAAGTTCTTCTTTATTTTGCTTGTAATTAACTTTACAGCTTCTTTATTGATTTGGGGTATTAAAAGATCAAGTGGCGTTATTATATTTAGTTTCTTAGCAGTAAAGGGACATAGCGTGACTTTAGCTTTTATGTCACTCTTAATATTTGTGTTGTTCAAAATATCCAAAAACGCATAACTACACTTACTAGGTTTTATTTTCTTTTCAAAATTTCTTAGGTAACAAGGTACATGTAATTCTTCTTTTTTGATTTCCTCATCTATGATTGTATATTCCTCTATGTAATTTATATCTAATATCGCATAATTCTTTAATGGTTGTAAATAATAATATTCTTCTGGCGTAATAGTAATTAGTTGAGAGACTCCATTAAACTGTTTCGCTAATTCTTTCCAATCTACCCTCCCACGAACGAGATCTTGAATATTTATATCTAGATATTTTATTCCCATTATAGACCCTTTAGAATGAAGATATAACAACGATTTTAAGATTCTATCCTCTAAACCAGAACTTATGGGTGTGATTATTATCTCTCTTTTATAATTAAGTTCCTTAACTCTCTTATTCTCTACTTGCTGAATATTATATGTTGCAGTCTTGGATATGTCTGATAAGATATCTAGTTTTGCTGGACACACTTCTACGCATTTCCCACACATATGACAATTTATCTGAACGGCTGAGTCTAGTGCCTGCAAAGCGTAAAAGCCCAAAGGCGAATAAACTGGAGAACCTCTATATTCAGAATAAGGACACACTTCTACGCATTTCCCACACATAATACAACCATTAAGCTTATTCTCTTCTATTGTATCAGAAGTAGGGAATAGTTCTGTTTCTGGGAAAGAGAGAAATGTATCTGAGTATATTGAAAAATAGACTCTATTGAAGTTCATTCTTAGAATTGCCTGTTTAGATTTCTTTATTCTTTCCTTTAACTCTAGTAATTTAGAAAAATCGACTAGACCGAAATATCTATATTTATGCGGAAAAGACGCATCCTCATAAATTATCTCTTCTTCATAGAAATTTTTTACAAAATCTGACAGTAGAATCTCTCTTAGCTTGGTATAACTCACGTTTAAAGTAAATTTGCCATCTTTCCATTGAACTGTTATATCTCTAAATGGAGGAAAAGTAACTGAAAACCAACTTTTTAACATGTAATATAATGCGTCAAAATCATTTGTTTCGTAACTTTTTGTAATTAGTTCCTTATTTTCTTTTCTTACCAAAACAGCATAAATTACTCCTCCCTTATATTTACCAACATATTTATTACCGTTTAAATAAGCCTCTACCTCTACTCTATCTTTAATAAATCTGAACTCATTAAAACCAAATCCTGCATCTCCATATTCAACAGACCCCCCCACAGAAAAATCTAAGTTGCCAAAAATTTCTGGTTTTTTATCTTTTACATCTCTCCAAGGAGTACCTGCAAGTACTCTTAGTTTATCATCAGTTTCTTCAACACCTCTTAGCTCGGTTAAATCGGCTATAACTCTTCCTTCAGAACCTCTGAAATATTCATATCTTGCGACACCTTCAGTAATATTCTTTAAATCTTCTTCAGATTTAACAGTAATAACTCTTTCGGGAATAATAGAGGATTTTCTAGTTAATGAAAGCTGTGAGTATAATAAATTAAGCATTAAAATGACTATTATTTAAGCCGTTTATTAACTTTTCTTCGAATTAAACAATTGGGTTACCGAATGGATCTTCTTTCTCAGATTCTTTGGTATTTCTATTTTCTTTTAGATAACTGATCAATCTAAAGGATTTCTTCCTAGATAGCATTTTGTTGTTATTTCCACAATATGGGCTATAAATGCATTTAGGGCAACCATCTTCACAATCGCATTTTCCAGTGATATCTAATGCTATATCATATGCATCTTCAAGTCGATCATAAAGTAATTTGCTTACACCACTACCTCCAACAATAGCGTCATATATTATAACATGACCGCTTGGATAGCTTATTCCAGCTAAATCAGTCATAGAAGCGCCTGCTGTAACTCTAGCAGCACTTATCAATACATGCTCTGTAGCATGAAAAGCTTCAATAGCATCGAACTCATTAAACTCTGATAGTATGGGGTGCTTAATTATTATCCCTTTTGTGACATAAGAAAAAGTGACGGGGTCTTGGTAATACTTCTCTTCTTTAGGTCTGTTCTTGTTGCCAAATAAATTATGTATCGCATAGCCATCTACCGAAACAAGAATTTCTGCTTCCCCATAACTTACCGGAATTCCTAGTACTTCTCTTTTCTCTATTTCTCTAAAGGAAAGTAGATGAGTACTATAAATAGGTTTTGTATAATAAGGGATATCATCAGAAGTTCTTTTAACTTTGGCAATAAGTGTGTTTAAATCAATTTTCTCTACTATATAAGTTCTCTTTGATATGAGGTATATGGCTTCTGGATAGAGATCATAAAGAGCTACCGGTAATTCTCTTTCCCCGATCTTCTTACCCCCTTCATAAATTTTTACTAAAGGTCCGGTAGATCTTAGTGTCTTAGACCTTGCAAATCTGATAAGATCTGGGGTTGAATATACGTATTCTCCTATGATTTTCACGGGTAGGGAGTCTAAAGTCTTAGCCCATGAACTTGGTAAATCTGAAATTTTCACCCTCCCTTTCTCAACAATATAAGAGGCAGTGTGGAGTTTGATGACTTCCTTGTTTGTTATATCAAAGGGCAATGATGTAAGTTTTCTGTTGAAGAATTCTTCTGGTTTTCTATTATAATAGGCATCTATTGGGTCTTCTCCCAGTAGTGTAAAAATGTATCCAACTTTATTCCTCCTTCCAGCTCTTCCAGCTCTTTGAAGGTATTTTGAAAAGCTAGGTGGATCTTCTGCCATAATAACAGCATCTAAGTCACCTATATCAATTCCAAGTTCAAGGGTTGGAGTTGCTACTACACCCATGATCTTCCCGCTCTTTAAATCTTCTTCTATCTTTATTCTTTCTTCAGGGTTTATTCCGGCTCTATGTACTGGTATATCAAAACCAAACCTTCTTATCAGTTTTCCTAAAACTTCTGCCATTTGCTGTGAATCTACAAAGATTAACGTCTTCAAACCATTTCTCATTAGGTAAGAAGATAGATAGGCTGAGATAGTCCATCTACTAGAAGAGCCTATATTTAAGAGAACGTGAAAAGCTACGCCTTTTCTCCTAGTAGTACCTTGTATTATCTCTCCTTCAACTCCAAATAACTCTTCAAATAAATACGGTGATGCACCTATTGTAGCACTAGACGCGATAACATGATAATCAGAGAACTCCCTTAATCTATCACTTATCATTCTTAGATGAGCTCCAAATACCCCTTCATAAACATGGACTTCATCAAATACAAAGTGATCAGCTCCTCTAACTAAACTTCTAAACCTATGGCTTAGTTGTAGTCCAATATGAATCATATCTGGGTTTGTGATCAAGATCGATGGAGGATTTTCATAAAGTCTTTCTCTTTCTTTTTCTGGAGTATCACCATCGAAGACGCCAACATCTATATCTATTTTTGATGCAAATCTCAAGACCCTGTCTAACTGGTCTCTAGCGAGAGCTTTTGTAGGATAAATAAGAACACTTCTTTCTCCTCGTAGTGAAAACTCTAATAAGGGGAGTAAAAACGCTTCTGTTTTACCTGTCCCAGTGCCCGATACTATCATGATATTTTTTCTATCAAGTATTTTTCTCAAAGCTTCCTCTTGGTATTTATATAATCGTGAAATTCCAACACTCTTCATTGCGTCTTTTAATTTATTCTGTATAGGTAAATCGTCCACGTAAGAACCAAAATCTGGGTCTAATGCAGTTTCAGTATATACATGTGTAATTTTGACATTAAAATAGTCTAAAGCATTCTTAACATCATTAATGATATCCATAAGTTAACGTATTTCATTGGTTAAATTTAATTTTTACTAACACGAGATCCAGTTGTGTGTAGTGTATCTGGAGTATTAATATTAAAGCCTGAGAATTATGAGAAGATAGAGAGAAAATTCATTGAGATATTGAAGAGAGCTGAAGATAGAGGAAGAGACAGCTTCGGTGTAATAGTAATTGAAAAAGACGGCTCAACTAAAAGAGTAAAGTCACTGGGTAAACCATCAACACAAGAAGAGAAACTGTACGGTATACTCAATGAAAACTCAAGAGTGATTATAGCTAATAATAGAGCTGAACCAACTACAGAATATGTCAATAAGAAAAGTGAGGATGACATTCAGCCCTTTGAAGGGGAGAGATTCATCCTTACCCATAATGGACTAATAGCTAACGATAAAGAGCTAGAAACTAGGTTTCATATTACTAGAAAGACTAAAATTGATAGTGCTGTTGTACCACTAATTCTCGATAAGTATTGGAAAGGAGATTTAGAGGGGCTAAGAGATTTACTTAATGAAATAAAGGGTAGCTTTGCGTTTGTGATAGGAGATAAGAAAAGACCCGACAGAATATATATTGCCCAAAATTTTAAACCCGTGTACATGATGTTTAATAAAGAGCTAGGAGCAATATTCTTTACTTCTCTTGATGAATACTTCAATGCATCAGCTTTTGATTCTGTAACAAAGTTAGACCCTTATTCTATTGTTGAAGTAACTAATAGCTTGGAAATTAACAAGATCGATCTGTTGAAAAGAGAAGAGAGAAAAAAGAAAGTTCTAGTTATAGCGAGTGGAGGATTGGACTCAACAGTCGCTGCCACATATTTGCTTAAAAAAGGTTATGAGATTACACTTCTTCACTTTAATTATCATCATAAGGCAGAGGAAAAGGAGAGAGAAGCTGTAAAAAAGATATCTGAATACTTACAAGTTCCTCTGGTAGAGATTAATACTGATTTATTCAAAATTATTGGTCATGCGACATTATTAAAAGGTGGTGGTAATATAGTTAAGGAAAGACAAGGAGAAGAGGGTGCTGAGTTCGCCCATGAGTGGGTACCTGCAAGGAATTTGATATTCTTCTCTGTAGCTTTGGCACTTGCTGAAGCTTATGGTTATGATGCTATTGCCTCTGGAATAAACCTTGAGGAAGCTGGTGCTTACCCAGATAATGAAATGGAATTTGTTAGACTGTTTCAAAAGCTCTCTCCTTATGCTACTGGGCCTAACAAAAGAGTTGACGTATTAATGCCAGTGGGCAATTTAGTTAAACATGAGATTGTCAAGTTGGGAGTTGAAATTGGGGCTCCTTTGCATTTAACATGGAGCTGTTATGAAGGTGGCGAAAAGCATTGTGGTAAATGCGGACCTTGTTATATGAGAAAGATGGCTTTCAGAATTAATGGATTAAAAGATCCAGTGGAATATGATTATCCTTGGTAATAGAAATAACGTCCTTTTCTAATTACTTTGTTTTCTTTCATTAACTGTACTAACGCAGAATTTACTTCTGATGCAGGATAATTAATATATTTTATTAGATCACTAAACGTTATCCATTCTCTTTCTTTCAATATCTTTTCAACCATACTTTTTACATCATTACTTCCATCCATGCTCTTTTACTCTCTTTCATTCCAAATAAATTTTGTGCATAATTGAAGAAGGAATAAGGATATATACTGAAATGTATAATTATTACTACAAGATGAAACTATATATTCCCTTGATAGGCTCTGCTATAAGCTTAGGAATTGGTGGTATTTTACTTCTTCATGTTGTACCTTTTTTTATTTCTTTAGGTACTCTGGTGGCAATATTGTTATTTCTGTTTTCTGCGTTTCTCGTAAGCAAAAATTATAAAGCTGGAGAATATTTAGGTTTACTCCTATCAGTTTTGGCAATATTGGCTTCAGCCACATCAGCTACACACGATAACTCCTTATTAAAATTTGGAACTTCTTTGTATATTTCAGTTTTGGATGTTTTAATGGTTTTAGGATTCTATATATTTCCAATTCTTTATATTGTACTTTTTGCAAAAAAGTTAAAAAGGAGTATGACATATAAGTAAAGTAATGCAAACACAAGTTCCTATACTCTCACCCGAGGCAAGAGTTGCAGACTTACTAGGTTTATTTACAGTACTACAAAATAGTTTTGGGGGAAAGACCGACATATATTTATTAGAAAAAGAACTAGAGGTAGATTTAGATGACTTCATGCCCATAGTTTATGCTGCTAGCGCTTTGGGATTTATAACCATAGATGATGGGGACATTATAATAACTGATAAAGGAATGGAATTTTTAAGAGGTAACATAAGAAAGAGGAAAGAGTTACTAAAGGAATCATTACATAAATTAGAACCCTTTGCTACTGCGAAAGAATTAGGAAGATTCAAGTTAGAGGATTTAATGAAACTCCTAGAGGAAAAAGGAGTCACCGCTTATTCAGGTCCATCAGGTTATCATGACTTACAAATAATCTTGGCTGAATGGGGAGTGTATTCCGGTTTCTTAAAAATGGAAGATGATGAATACGTTGTAACTTAAATCTACTTACGATTTTTCGTAATCCAAGAAGGGTTTTTAAAATTCATGGTAAACATTAGATTATGGAAAAACAAAACATTGACGAGCCTGTAATACATTATACTCATGAAGCTGATGTATTTAGAACAAGAGTTTTTGGAATGCAAGATGGGTTAATAGGAGTTGGAGCTATAGCCCTTGGTGCAGCAGGTTATTCGGACGACCCTTTGCTTGTCTTAGTTACTGGTCTAATAGCAACAATCGCTCAAGCTTTTTCGATGGGAATAGGTGAATATATATCTACTAGAGTTAGAAATCAAATAATAAACAATGAAATAAAAAAGGAAAGATATGAAATAGATAAGTACCCAGAAAAAGAAAAGGAGGAATTAAAGCAATTCTACTTAAGTAAGGGTTTACCAGAAGAAGAAGCAGAAGAAATATCAAGAAGATTGATGAAAAATAAGGATATAGTTCTTCATGAAATGATGATTCATGAGCTTAAGTTATTCCCAGAAGAATTTGAAAATCCAGTTAAACTTGGCTTCATCATGTCAGTATACTTAATAGTTGGTGGCACTATTCCACTAATCCCGTTTATATTGTCATTATTCGTGAGAATTCCTTTCATATCAGCAGTCATCGCGTCTATAGTTCTTGTATTAGCTACCCTAGGAGTTTTTGGTGCCATGACAACTAAGTATACTGGGCTAAGCAAATGGAGGGGATCTTTCGAACAAATCGGTACTGGTTTGTTAGCTTTAGTGGGAAGCTACATAGGAGGTATGATTATAGGCTATTTCTTGCCAGTACATGTTGCTATTTAGTCGCCAGCACTAAGAAGTTGTGCCAATCCTCTAGGTATTTTAGCTGGTTTATTTTCTTTTTTGAATAGCTCTCTTCTATGAGCCTCTAGCAAGTTTGGTTCCTCTCCTAAATACTCAGCAGCTGATATCACCCTGCAACCGCTGTCTTTTGCGATTTCTTTTACTGGCTTTAGTACATTCTCATTGTTTAAATCTCTTAACACGTGATGATCTACAATCGCAAATTCTAATCCGTTCTTTACCATGGTCTCCATGTTCTTTATAGCTTTGTCTAATTCTTCTTCCGACAATGCTCTGCCGAGTAAATAACTTAAAGGTCCGTCAATTATTAGGTAATTTGGTTTAACTTTTAGTGTAAATTCAAGATGCTGATCCTTTGGAGCTCCTTCAATATCTGAAGTAAATATTACTGTCCCATCTTGATCATTTATCCCGACTTGAACTACATAGCCTAATCTTTCATCAGCTCCATGCGGTACAGCATTTGAAAAGAATAATTTTGTTGACCCAAATTTAAACTCTTTTCTGTCAGCAATTTCCAATTGCTTAGGTTTATCTTTTATAGCTCTTAGGAATCTTGGAGCCCTCCTATATTTTTGGCTATTATTTATGTTATTTACTGGGTCTTTGATGAACACTATCTTGTCCTTATATATATCTGTAGGAAGTATATACCCTGGGTCATGATGATCATAATGATAATGCGTTATAACTATTATATCAACATCTTTTGCAATGTCGTTTATTTTCTTAGCTAACTCTGTTAACTTATCAACCTCTAACTGATGTGGAGGCAAACCATATCTTCTAGGTGCTAATGAAACTGCCGGATCGACTAGTATTCTTACATCTTTAGTTTCTATTAGAGTTGCTTGTGATCTTACACCTAGGCTTTCAAAAGCTAATGGTGTGATTTTCATGTCTCATAAATTATTACAGTCTTATACTATTAATATCTAGTATTGTTTCTCTCAAGCGTCTTTTGAATTCCTCAAGGTCTTGATAAGCCATTCTAAGGCCGTAGTTTGTTCCCCTTTTCTCCATGTATTTTCCAATTCCATATAATGTTAGCCCAGTTATTGTAGTTACATGGAATGGGTCATCAAGTCCAAAAGCCACGAATTTCCCAACAGCTTGTATAGTCCTCCCTCTAGGTTCATAATCACCTAAAATTTCTTTCATATTAAATAAATTCTATGGGAAATGATTTAAGGGATTACCCGATATATTATGGTATTCTACCTTCTTATGATCTTGAAAGAATACTCTGTTTCGAACTATGTTTATAGAAAATTAACGTTCAAATTACAAATATCTCATCTTTTTTGAGGTTGTTTATCACGATTCCTTTTTTATTTACATATACCATATCCTCTATCCTTATTCCAAATTTCCCTGGTAAATAGATTCCGGGTTCTATTGTGAAAATCATGTTCTTTTCTAATTTTCTTTTATAGTAAGGTGCTATATAAGGATCTTCATGAACATCAATTCCTATACCATGACCAGTTCTGTGAATGAAGTATTCTCCATATCCGTAGGAAGAAATCGTTTGCCTTGCAGTTTTATCTACATCACAAGCCATAATTCCCTCGTATATGCTATCTTCTGCTTTCTGTTGAGCTTCTTTTACAATTTCATAGATTTTATTTACTTCCCCTGATGGTTTACCTAGGCTAACAACTCTTGTCGTATCAGTAGAGTAGCCTTTATACTTAACACCGAAATCAAAGATTATTACATCTCCCTCTTTAATTTCCCTATTTGTAGATCTCAGGTGTGGCATGGAAGTATTTGGCCCTGAGGTTACTATTGGTTCAAAAGAGACCCCTTCAGCCCCGTTGTTGATAAATTCATCAACTAATATTTTTGCTACTTTCCTCTCGGTAAAACCAGTTTTAATTTGAGAAATAGTGTTTAAGAACGATTTTTCTGCTATTTCAACACCCTTTTTCATTATATCTATTTCATCGTCACTTTTTATTATCCTAAGCTCTTTCATAATTTCGCTACCTTTAATAAGTTGTGAAGGTGAAAAATAGTTTATAATATCTATTGTGAAAGAAGACCATAGCATATCATCTATTGCAATTGCCTTTCCTTTTTCTAAACTTAATTTTTTATAAGGATTTTCATCGTCATTATAGGCAATAACTGGGAAATTAAGTTTTGAGAGTTGTTCCTCATAAAGTTTTGGGGCTATGAAATAAGCGTTCCAGTTGTCAACAACGAAAAATAAAGGTCTTTCCATTTGTTCCTCAAGGAAACCCGTTAGGTAAAACATATTGCTTCCGGGCCCAAGAATTATGTAATCGATCTTCTTTGTTCGCAAGAATTCTCTTAACTTCTCTAATCTTCCCATATATACGCTTTTAACCTAAAGCAATATATAACTTCTGTGGCTTTAGTACCTCTCGTCTACTCGGATAAATACTTATTACACGAAACTAAAAGGTATCACGCGGAGAATCCAGATAGGCTAAAAGGGTTAATTGACGAACTTAAAGATCATAAAATAATTCCTCCTATAAGAGTGGTTGAAGAAGATGCAAAACTTATTCATGACGAAGATTATATAAAACTAGTTAAGTTGACTAGCGAGAAAGAAGAGTGGTTAGACCATGACACTTATACTAACAAGTATACTTGGGAAACAGCACTTTATGCGTTAGGCGGATCGTTAAAAGCATTTGAAAACAATGGGTTTGCCCTAGTTAGACCGCCTGGACATCACGCTGGTAAAAATGGTAGAGCTTTTAATGCCCCTACATTAGGTTTTTGCATTTTTAACAATGTCGCTTTTCCAATTAGAAAGTATAACCTTAAACGCGTGATTATAATTGACTTTGATGTTCATTATGGTAATGGAACCCAAGAAATATTTTGGAATGACCCAGAGGTTGTCCATATCGATATACATCAAGATCCTAGAACTCTTTATCCCGGTACAGGTTACCCAGATATGATTGGAGGAAAAGATGCCGAAGGAACAAAGATAAACCTAATTATTCCGCCATTGGGCGGAGACGATTTATATGAGGAGTTAATCCCAATAATTCAGTCTATAATAGATGATTTTAAGCCAGTAGTTATTGCTTATTCAGCAGGTTTTGATGGTTTTGAAGGGGATGGTATTGCAAGTCTACGAGCAACTGAATGGACTTATTACAACATGGGTTTAATCTCTTCCAAATTTGAAAGGAAATACTCTGTTTTAGAAGGAGGATATACGATAGGGCTAAAAAGAGGGGTTAAAGCTTTTCTTCAAGGGCTAGAAGGGGAATTTATGAATTATAAAAAGAATTTATCTTCAGATTCAGTAAAGAGTAGATTCAAAGACTATCTGTCTCAAGAGAAAAAGATACTAAGAGATTACTGGAAGATTTAGCATGTGTAATAACACTTTAAAGCTAAATTAACAGCGGCGTTAAAGTCTCTATCCGCTTTATATCCACATGCTGGACATACAAACAGTGGGCCTAACACTTCACCTTTTTTGAATCCACAGTTAGAGCACACTTTACTCGTATTATAAGGATCAATGAGTCTGTATCTAATCCCCCTAGAATAAAGCTGTTGTTGTAGCTCAATCTCAATATTCCTTAACGTGTTTCCTACTTTATTTTCAAATATTCTTAGATCTTCTAGTGCAACTATTTTGGGGTTTAAATCTTCTATGAATTTTACCACGTCACTTATTGTTCTTTTTACCTTTGCCCTTACATTTTTTATTTCAGTCACTCCTTGTGGTTCTCCCAAAATCTTTATCATTTCATCAGTAATTAGCTCCTTTCCCCAGAATTTAGCTTTCCATATTTTTCCATTCCTTACTGCTACAACAGTTATCAAATGCCTTACTCCTATGTCAACTCCTACGATAGACTTAGGCTTTTCGTAAGCCAAGTATACTTTAACGTTGTTTGTGAAATCAATTATTGCATAGTTAGGTATTTCTGATCTTTCGCTTTTAACAATGGCATCTATCCCTTTTAGTTTATATGGATTATTTCCAAGTATTTCAATGGGTCCATATTTTATTTCGCTTGACGATAAAGCTAGATAATACAGCTCTCTGGGAACATTTTGAGGTGGAGGCCCAACATCATGTCCAGACATTTTTAGAATTTTTGAGTATTCTCTTATGTATTGTACTTCTTTGTAAAGTTCTCTCAATTTTCCATAATCTATTATCTTTGCCTCAACTAATTCTTCTGCCATAAATATATACTCGAATAATTTATTTAAATGTTTTAACCAGACATATCACTAATCATTCCGAAGCTTAATTCTTGAGTTTTTTTACCTAGATAATATGCTATGGTTGAAGAAAAGATATAATCTTCATATCTATACATTCTATAATATTCCTCAATTTCCTTCATTCTATTCTTGTTATAATAATACCCTACGTAGATTTTAGGTCCTTCTGGGGTGTTAAAGGTGAGTAAGGCAGAATTAAGACTAGATGCATAGGTAGCTAGGTTTTGAATCGTCTCTAAGTAAGCTATCTTAAAATCATTTATCTCTTGGTATTTCCTTATTATTTCTTGAAAGAAAAGATAACTGTCTGTTGAAGGATAAGTCGAATTACTGAAAGCTTTTCTGTTAACGGAACCATTATGAACAAAGTATACATCATGCGTTGCTAACCTATGATAATAAGGATGGTTGTGTCTCACTCCTAAAAGAAATGTCTTGCCAGCTTTTCTCGCATGGAATATTGCGTGAATTTCTTCTCCCTTTAATAGGCTTACGTAGTTAAAGAACATTTCATCTTCATAAATTGGTTCATGGGTCTTGTAAAATAGAACTCTCCATTTTCCATTCCTTAAAATAAAGGCTGTAAAACCCCAACCATCTGAATGTGAACCATATTTAAAGTATACATCATTTTTGCTAGCGTCTAGGAAGGCTTTTAAAACAGATAAATCTGGCTCCCCCTTAGCTTTAAACGCTAAGATTCTACACATTTATAGTCATACCATCAAAAGCTAGATTATAACCTTTTGCCATTCTTTTAATTTCTTCTTCTATCTGAGACGGTATGTGAGTTATAATTAGCCTCTTGTTATTGAAGGTGTTTATTACTTTTGGTACTGGGGTGTGACCATACTGTTCACAGCCTTGAATACAACTACCTTCATGAATTATCAGATCCGCGTCTTTACTCTCCTTTAGTATTGGTTCACAAGGTTCTGATGTGTCTCCGGTGTATATTATTTTCTTCTTCCCATCTGTTATTACATAACTTACTGCATATATGCTATGACAAGCTTCAACAGAGTAAATCTCCAAGTCTCCAATTTTAGCTTTAGGCAATTCATTTTCATTAACTATTGCAGAAATGTTGTTCCCCGCTTCTTTGTAAGATGTCAAAAGTTTTGAAAAACCTGAAGGAGAGTAAATTATAATTTCCGGCATTCTCATGACTTTCCTTTGAACTAAATGGTCAAACACTCCGCTTACGTGGTCAATATGAAGATGAGTTATAAATATAGCTGAAAAATCTAAGAGATTAAAATCCTCAAGCTTAAAATTTGCACCAGTGCCTAGATCAAGAAGGATCGACGTTCCTTCATCACTCTTTAAGTAGATTGATGCCTTCACTCTCTTTGAACTAAAAGTAGCACCTGCTCCAGTTCCTATGAACGTGATTTTCATAAATCATCCCTCTCATTTATGTCTACTAAATCGTCGCAACAAAGTCCTATACATTCGTGTCCTTCTGCCTCTTCCTCCTCTTTTTTAGTTATTCTAATCTTCTTTTTCAATTAGACTTTTCACCTCCTCATAAGTTGGACCTAAAGCACCAATAATAGTTGTTGAATATGCTGCTACTTTGTTAGCTATTTTCACAGCAGTGATAATATCATACCCCTTTTCTAAATAAACTGCTAAAGATGCATTAAACACATCTCCAGCCCCCGTTGTATCAATAGGATTTACTTTAATTGTCGGGACTAATATTCTTTCATGCTTTGTAGCTATTAGTGCACCTTTCTCTCCTAAAGTAACTATTACTGCCTTTTTTACCTTTTTCAAAAGAGCTTGTAATCCGCTTTCGAAATCATCTGAATTAGTTAATTCCTTGAACTCAACTTCATTAGGAGTCAGAATATCGACATATTCAAGGAGAGTAATATCATTAAGTATAGCTGGTGCTGGGTTTAAAATTCTAATACCACTAAAGTCTTTAAATGCTTTCTTTACTACATTCTCGTTAACTTCGAGTTGAGATAAAAGTATATCACCAGCTAAGCTATTGTCCAAATCCTCCTCGTTCAGAAGAGCATTAGCACCTCTATTTACTACTATCATATTTTGTCCTTTAGAATTAACAATTATGTAAGCTGACCCTGTTACAGTATTCTTTATTTTTACATAAGCGGTATCAATTCCTTCATCTTCCCAAAATCTAATAGCGTTCTTTCCATACTCATCATTACCCACTCCAGCAATTATTCTTACCTTAGCTTTTAACCTAGCAGAAGATACTGCTTGATTTGATCCCTTACCGCCGTGATTAATATAGATCTCTTTTGCGAATACTGTCTCTCCTTCAGCTGGGAAATCATCAACTTTTAGAAGAAAATCTACGTTATAACTGCCTAAAACTGTTATCATCCTCTTATCCTCCTTAATTTAGTGATAACTTCATCAACAGAATTGCCTACCAAGTATACCACACCCTCACTCATGATTAAGTCACTGTTAACTCCACTCTCACTAATCTTCAATATTCCTTTCTCAGAGGCTTCTAGTAATGTCTTATTTAAAGACACTACTACGGCAACTCTCTTATTAAAACCTCTCAGTTTTTCTGTTATTGTGTTTTTTACGTTTATTAAAATCGGGCCATCTAGTTTTATCTTATCAAGGTATCTAATTATTCCCCCTGCTAGACTTGCGACGTCCTTGTAATCAGTTAAATAGGCTACATTGCTTTTCGTATTTTCATCAAGTACTTGGAGAATTAAACTTGGATCTTTTTCAAATTCCCAAAGTAATCTTTCTAACTCTTGCCTTGCATATTCCCTTTGAATGATTAAATCAACTGGAGCAAAAGGATCTACTGGACCATGACCCTTGCCAAGATCTAGAGAGTATTTTATTGCTTGTGTTACAAACTCCTTTGCTTTTATTATAGCGTTTTTCAGTTTTTCTCCTTTAGCCAGATACGCAGTTATTGCTGCAGAAAACACGTCACCACTTCCGTGGGTATTTTTTGTATTTATGTTTTCTCCCTTTAACTCAAACTCATCAGAATCAACTACGGCGTAATCAAGTCCGTTTAATGTCGAACCGCCTTTTACTACTACATTTACGCCGTAAGTTTGATAAATTTTCTTTGCTGATTGTCTTAAGTCTTCTACTGAGTTTATTTTCATTCCAGAAAGCTTTTCGGCTTCAAACTTATTCGGTGTCGTAATCAATGACACCTTCAACAATTCAAATAATGATGAGATTACATTCTTGTCAGTAACCAAAGGTGCACCAGATTTGGCAACCATAACAGGATCGAGAACAAGGTTTATTCCGTACTGAATCACTTTCTTTTTTACAGTTCCAATTATTTTGCTAGATGCAAGCATTCCGGTTTTAGCATAAGAAGGTTTTAAATCACCCATAACTGCGTCAAATTGGGCTTCAACAAATTCCGGAGGTACTTCTAATACTTTAGTAACTGAATAGGTATTTTGAGCTGTGAGACCAGTGACTATTACAGTGCCAAAGACTCCTAGTGCGGTAAAAGTCTTTAAGTCAGCCTGTAAACCTGCGCCTCCACCTGAGTCACTTCCAGCAATCGTCATTACTACTGGTCTGAGCATAAGATAAAAATAGAGAATTACTTTTTATTTCTTTAGAACCATTTTTAAGGGAACTCCTCAATCTAAAAGTCAAAGGTTAAAACATGGAAACCCTTTGTCGTAGAAAAATTATTTTTTGGATGGACAAACAGAAGAAAATACACAGTATTTACATTCCCAAGCGTATCTCGGTGTTTTGCTCATTTTTAAAGTCTCCTCTGCTAATTTTATAACACCTGCATCATCCAATGCCCCATTGACTGGGTACTCTGTTATCCTATCTGGTGTTATATACACAAGAAGTCCTTTCTTTATCCCCGTTATCCAAAGATAGATTTGAAGTTGTGCTTTATGATGTTCATGGGGCAAACCTTTATCAGCTCTAGCAGTTTTTATTTCAATAACCGTTTTTTCCCCGTCAATTTCAGCTACAGCATCAATTCTCCCTTTAATTTTTATTTGCTTATCATTTACAAGTATATCTTTTTCTACCTCTATTTCAGCTTGTGCGTTAGTGAAGTTATTTTTTATGAAATCTTCTAGTCCCGCATGTACGAAATCTCCCAGAATGGCGGCAGGCGTGAAAACTTCTGACATTGCTAGTTCCTTGTACACCATCTCATAATGATTTTTTAAAGGGCATCTTACAAGGTCAGTAACGTAAAGCGTGTTCTCTTCCTTTACATGAGATAAATATTCTTCAAGTTTTTTTCTAAGAACTTTTTCTACTATCATTTTGTCCACACTCATATTTCGTTTAATATTTTACCACTCCTTTCAGTTTTGACCCATATCTTAGGTCTTTTGGTTATCTCAAGGATTAAAGCAATTATGTTTAAAAGTATAACGAAATTCATGTAAGCTAATGAGAGTATCGAATAAGGAAACTCGATTAGGTGCTTTTTAGATATTACTACGGTAGTCAAGAAACTTGTAAATGAGGCTAAGGAGACAAAGGCAGTAGTAATTAAGAAAAGTGAGGTTGGATATATTAGAATTAAAGAATAGTTTACTAAATTCAATATCATGAATATAGGTGTAGCTACTATTAGTATGCCGTCAATAAGTCTAAAATCTATTTTACCTTTTTTTATCATTAAATTTACCTCAAAATGCCCCCTGTACCATCTCAATCTTTGTTTTATTAGCCAAGATAGACTTGTAGGTACTTCTCTCCAAGCAACTATTGAGGGAACATAAACTATTTTATAACCTTTTGAAGTTAGCTTTATGCTGAGATCAAGATCTTCTGTCAGATTGTACTCATTCCATCCTCCAACTTCATATAATGCAGATTTTCTCACAAATGTACAAGTACCTTCTAATGGTACGAATAGACCTAGTCTTGCTCTTCCAGATATTGAGTATTCGTAAAATAGTTCTTCAAGACTAGCAAACCTGGCAATTATACTTTCCTTTACGTTTATAGGTATCAGTTTTCCTTGAACTCCTGCAACTTGGTTATTAGAAAAAGCTGCAGAAGCATAACTCAATACATCTAACCGTGGTACCGTATCTGCATCGAAAACACCAATAATATCGTACTTAGCCTTCTTTAGCGCATAATTTAGTGCTCTACTCTTACCATTAGGAACTTTCGCTCGAGGTAATTGTATGCATTGAATTAAATCATTGTATAAAGATTCATAATTTTTACATACTTGATATGTATTATCTGTAGACCCGTCTTCTACTACCAAAACCTCGTATTTAGACTTATCATACTCTTGGTTAACCATTCTATCCAATAATCTCCCCAGCACTTTCTCCTCATTTTTTGCTGGTATAATTATAGAGAATGAGTGCTCTGAATGATCTTTATTATCTATTTTTTTCCATGTCACACCATATATAGCTAAAAACGAGTTATACACACTCCAAGATGACACTAAAATACTCAGAAATGCTATTAATTCATCTAACATTGTCTGACCTCCTTCCCGCCCTGAAGGACAAGGGTCCTTGTAGGTGGTTCATAGGTTTGGTGGTACATCTCTTTCCATTCACCACCAGGCTGGGTTTCCAGCCCATTACCCCTATCCCGTGAGGGACTCGGGGTTATATGGGATTGATCATTGGCATTAATAAAGTGCCTCAAGTGTGGGAGGCATAGTGTATAGAATAGTGTATAGATATGTGTATATACATATTTAGAGTAGCTTGAGGTTGACCTCCCACACATTAATCATCATCACTAAAAAGTAGTTAAAAGTCAAGCTCTATAAACTTTTTGTTAACATCAGCTTTGTAGAAATCCTTAGTAAAGTATTTTTTAGGGAGATTTTGCTGAATTTATGACTTACCGTGTTATGACAAAAATCCCTCAACTCATCATTAAATTAAAGGAATATAAGTTTATCGAACAAGCGTTTCATTGAGGATTTCTACAGAGCTCTTAACATCTTCGCCTTAAAAGGTGAGGCTTTCGGTTGTAAAAATAGCAGGTTCTTTTTTATATTTCTTTCCAAGAGATACTTAAATCATATTCCAAGCCGTTTTCAAAATCTTAACTCCTTTCTTTATTTTTTCTTCTGACGAAACTGAAACGCTTAGTCTTGCCATTGTGTCTCCTCCTCTTAAGAAGAATGGTTTTGCTGGCACAAAACTCAGTCCATGATTAACAGCTTCCCGGAATACTTTCCAACTGTCTTTCTTTAGATCAAGAAGAAGAAAGAACCCGCAGGAAGGCTTATTAAAATCTGTGAACCCTTCATCTTCAAGAGAATCAGTAAGTATTTTCATTTTTTTGTTGTAATGAGAGTGCAAATATTTCATTCTATCTTTTACTAACCCCTTCCTTAGAAGCTTAAGTATCACATACTGGTTTATGGTAGACGTAGAGAAATCCATCTGTTCCAACAAGGAGACCTTTTCTGCTATTTCTTCATTAGCTAAGATAAATCCAATCCTTAAGCCTGGAGCTATTATTTTACTAAATGAACTAATGTAAATGACTCTTCCACTTTTGTCAAAATACTTTATGGGTTTTGGTGTCTCACCGGCAATCGGTTTATAAGGATCATCTTCAAGAATGTAAAAATCATATTGTTCTGATAATTCAGCTAACCTTTTTCTCCTCTCTTCACAAAGAGTAACCCCTGCAGGGTTATGACAGTTTGGTATTACATAAAGGAGCTTTATTTTAACTACTTTTAGTAGTGCCTCTAACTCCTCCACATTTATCCCTTTAGAGTCAACTCCAATTGGTAAAACTACATTACTCCTTAACTTTAGTGGGGTAAAAGTTTCAATGAAAGTGGGGTTTTCGACAGCAATTGTATCATCTTCGAGAAAATATTTAGCTAACAATTCCATTGCATGTTGTGCTCCACTCGTAACTACTACTTTTCCATTTTTTGGCAAATCTAAAAGTGGCAAATAATTTTCTTCAATTTCTTTAACTAGTTCCTCTTGTCCCCCGGCACCAGGATAGAAAAGAACTTTACTTCCATATTCTTCTATTACTTCTTGATAAGCCTCTTTTATTTCATTTAATGGCATTACATTAGGATCAGGTGTTCCACTGGCTAGATTTATTTCAACCTTTTTAGCAATCTGTGAAGCTAACTCAACTGGAGAAATTTCAATTTCTCGTCCTATACGACTGGCCATTTTCCTCTTATATCAATTTCACTTCCTATCCCATATTTCTTTGCTTTTTCATACAATAGTTTCATTACAGCGACGTCTTCTAAACCAATTCCCATTGACTTAAATACGGTAATTTCATCCTCCTTTTCTCTTTTTACATTTCCTCCTATAACTTCAGCTAAAATTTTTACCTTATTCCAATCCAACATGTTCATTTTTTCAGCCATACTTAGGTCTCCTGCTTCTTCTTTGGCTTGGTCTATATCTTCAACTACTATTAAATTAGCGTTTTTAAGAACCTCTGGATAAAGTTCTACTCTCTCTGGCAAATTAGAGCCTAGAGCGTTTATATGTGTTCCCTTATTTAAAAACTCATATTTTACAAAAGGATCCTTAGAATTTGTAACCGTTACAACAACATCTGCATTGCAAGCGTCCTTATAATCCTTGGCTCTTTCTACATCTATTCCTTCTTCTCTAATTTTCTTTATTTCTTCTTCAGTTCTTTCCTTGCTCATAACCTTTATTTTTATCCCTTTTTTTAACTCGTGAAATGCCTTAACTTGATATTTACCTTGTTTTCCTAGACCAATTATTCCCACAGTAGTGTAGTTAGGTCTTGCTAAATAGTCTGAAGCTAAAACAGATAGTACACCCGTTCTTATTCTTGAAAATAAATCAGCCTCAGCTAGAAGTACAGGCTCTCCAGAATCGGTGAATAGCATTGAAAAGAAAGTCCCCTTTATAAAAACTTTGAAACCTAAGTATTGATCTAATCCTCCGGATTGATAGGTCAAAACACTACCGTGAAAAGAAGTTCTAACCCTTCTAGTGTTTGTTGCCATTTTATGGTATTGTAATATGAAAGCTTCTTTAATAGCATCATAAGCATCTTTGAAATTTAACATTTTTTGCACATCAGTCTCCTTCAGAAGCAGTGCCAATTCTTATCATAATTTGTTACGCCTAAGAGCTTAAAAGTAAATACTATTGTAAGCTTAAGATTATGGAGCTAACTCCCAGACTTCAAGATATAATTTCTCTCCTTAAAGAAAAGAAAGAAATTAATATAAGAGATTTAGCACTAGAATTAAGGATCTCCCCAAAAACTGCTAAAGGGTATGCCAGGGAACTATATCGACTAGGCTATGTAGAAATAGAAGAAGAAAACATCAAACTAAAAACAGATAATCCAACTCCGGATAATGAGATAAAGAAGATATTAGAGGCTCACGAAATAGAGATTGCAAACCTAAGGAAGGAAATAGAAATGCTTAAGGGAGAAATATTAAAGATGAAGAAATCAAGAAGTAACACTTAGTGACAATTTTAATACATAAATAAACCACTCAAATATTTTCTCACTACCCAATTTGCTCTTTCCTTTACTTCTATCCTTAAAAGTTATGGGAACTTCAACAGTCTTTAATCCATGTTTTTTTACTTGATAGATCGCACATATTTGGAATTCATAGCCATTACTGTGTCTACATTCTTTTACAACTTCTACTGCTTTTCTTGAATATACTCTATATCCCGTAGTATTGTCTTTTGTATCTAGGTGTAACAGTATCTTAGCCAGCAGATTAGCCCCTTTACTTATAATCCTTCTTTTAAGTGGCCAATTTTCTATTTTTCCACCTTTTATATACCTAGAACCAAGAACTAAATCAGCCTTTAATGAGGCATTAAACATTGCTGGTAAATATATTGGATCATGGCTGAGGTCTGCATCCATAGTGGCTATATACTCAAAGCCTAAATCATATGCTTTTAAAAGTCCGAACCTTAGCGCACTTCCTAATCCTCTCTCGTTTTTTCTTACAAAAACTTCCGCATCTAGTTTTTTTGCAATCTCTGCAGTACCGTCTTGACTATTGTCATCTACGATGATAATTTTTACATCTGGTACGTATTGTCTGATTTGAGGAATTAACTCTTTTATGTTCTCTGCCTCATTATACGTTGGGATTACTACTCCTTTCATTGCACATATCCCATATCTCGTCGTCAATATAATGTAAATTTATTCCAAACTTCCCTTTCTTTTCGCTCATTGCCTTTTCTTTATCCATTGTGACTTTTATTACAGCAATAGGTAGCCCAGTCTTGGTCTTCACAAGTACAATATCCCCTTCTTTACAATCACAGTTATATTGTACTATACCCGGGACGAATAAATCAGCACCTTTTACTACATGCCTTACAGCCCCTTCATCAACGGTAACTGAGGGTAATGGCGGATTATACTTTCTTATAAAGCATAAGGTAGGAATTAATTCTTCTGAGAAGAACGAAAGAAGTCCATCAACAAAATAATATATCATCTTTTTCTCTTTTCCTTCTTCTATTTTCCCTTCAATAGTTATATTATATTTCTTTTTTATTTCTTCCAATATTCTTTTAGCTTCTTTTTCTGAGACAAAGTGTTTCTGCATTACTTTATCATCTCCTCAAATTTTACTGGCATACTCGTTATTCTCTTTTTAATACACTGCTCAACAGCATTTATAATTGTTGGTGTACCTACAACGGCTCCAGCTTCTCCAATTCCCTTACTTCCAGTAGGATGAGGTGAAGTACCTAGAACTTCATAACGCCATTCTATTAGAGGAGCTTCCACTGCTGTGGGGATAGCATAGTCTTGGAAGTTGGTAGTTAAGAGTTGACCATTTTCATCATAAGAGGCTCCTTCAAGTAAAGCTTGACCCATTCCTTGTACAATTCCTCCTATAGCTTGTCCTTCTGCAAGCAAAGGATTTATAACGTTTCCAATATCATCAATTGCAACGTATTTCTTAACGTAAACCTTCCCGGTTTCATCAATTTTCACTAATGCCATATGTATACCATAAGGTGTTGTAGGGGGTTGCGTTACATTATATATCGAAGTTACATCTAGGCTTTCTCCCCTCTTAAATGCATTTTTAACAATGTCCATGAAAGTTACCTTTTGTCCATTCTTCTTATTTATAACTTCTCCGTTTTTATACTCAACTTCTTCTTTATCCGCATTTAAAAGTTTTGCACCGATTTCTATTAATTTATCCTTCAGCTGCTGAGAAGCTAAAAGAACTGCAGAGCCTCCAATAGTTACAGTCCTACTACCCCACGTTCCTATACCATCTTCTATTATTTCTGTGTCTCCCCATCTAACTTCAATTTTCTCTATTGGTAATTCTAGGATGTCTGCTGTTATCTGTGCAAATGCAGTAGCGTCACCTTGTCCATGAGGACCAGTTCCCGTCACTAATGTTATTTTCCCATCGTATTTAACTGAAATTCTAGCCACTTCCCAAGGGCCAAAGGATGTTATCTCAACATAAGAAGCTACACCAACACATCCATCTTCATTTTTCATTTTTTCATAATATGTTCTTCCTATTTCAAGCAATTTCTTCATATTTCCAGAGTCATATGTGACTCCGAATACGTTCTTGTAAGGTAAAGGATCAATTACATTTTTCATCCTTATTTCATATTGATCAATCCCAAGCTCATTTGCAACAATATTTACTATTCTTTCAATGAAATAAGTTCCTTCTGGTCTCCCTGCTCCTCTATATGATTGTGTTGGAGTTACGTTGGTATGAACTGCATATACATCAACGTCAGCACCTAGGATCTTATAAATTCCGGGCAACATTCTTACAGTACTTTTAACATTACCAGATTCATCATCGTTTGCGTCCGGATAAGGTGCACCAAGGTTTGCTATTAATGTTCCTCTAATCCCTAAAATAGTACCATCCTTCTTAACAGCAACTTCAAATTTTAATTTCTTATCCCTTCCATGTCCAGCAGAAATGAACTCCTCAGTTCTAGTTGGTATCCATTTTAGTGGTCTTCTAAGGTTTAAAGCGAGTTTAGCTAAGGCGTACTCTTCAGGGTGGGCAATTATTTTACTCCCGAAAGCTCCTCCAACGTCTGGTTGTATAACTCTTATGTTTTCAAAGCCAAGGAAATTAACAAGGTTTCTTCTTAAGTAATGGGCAGATTGAGTTGAAGAGTAAACTGTTAACTTACTACCATCAAAGTAAGCCAAGGCTCCTCTAGTTTCTAGTGGAGAAGCTATTACTCTTTGATTGACTAAAGTATCAGAAATCACTAGGTCAGCTTCTTTAAATGCCTTCTCAACATCTCCTCCTTTCCACCTTTCATGGTAATATATATTTGAAGATAAGCCACTATACACCTTGACCTTGTCTTCCAATGCTTTTTCTGGGTCAATGAGAAAATCGAGTTGTTCATATTCAACCTCTACAGACTCAGCCAAATCATAAGCCTTGTATCTATCTCTAGCTATAACTATAGCCACTGGTTGTCCTTCATAAGTAGTCTCTCTTGTAGGTATAGGAAAATCTTCACCCGGATTGATATCCTCTCCAGTGAAAATACCTTCAGCTCTCTTTATCTTAATCCTAGCGTGTGGATATTTGCTTCTCACAAAAGCTACAAAATAAGTTCCAGGTAGTTCGATGTCATCTACGTAAGCTCCTTTCCCTGTTATTAATCTAACATCTTCAATTCTTTTGATCGATTTTCCAACATACACAGAATAAAATTAAGGATTGTGTTATATAAGAGTTTTATTTAGAAGTTAAGCATTTTTAACCTTGTATAAGATGTAGGATGAGAAGAGAAAATACTTCCCTCTTTGTCACCATACTTTTCTATGACACTTTTTAGTTCCTCACCAACTACTCTGTATGCTAATTTATCTGCTTCAATTTCTTGTCTTCTGCTCAAATATTTTGAGAGTAGAAATGTAATAATCAGGGTAAGCAGGGAAAACATGATATTAATCTGGAAAAGAGCTAGTGCGACAATTATTGATGAAGCTAAAAATATTTTGGTTTTATTATAATGGTTCAAGATTATATGAGAGAATTCATGGGCTAAAATTGCCTTTTGTTCGTTTGTGCTGAGATTTAGGAACCCTCTTGTGATTACCAAGCTTTTTCCTATGACATAAGCATTAACACTATTGCTCGGATCTAAGAACACATTAACCCCCTTAACAGAGAACAGTGTTTTCTTTCCTCTTAGGATCAGCCTATCAGCTATAAATAAGAGAGGGAGTAATGTGAAAATAAATATATACATAAATGTTACTACTCAGTATTACTATAAATCTTTTCAAACAAGAAAGAGATTTTAAAACTCAGATAGCTAAGTACAATTTGTGAAAGCAGTACTCTTAGAAAACGGAAAAGCTGTAATAAAGGACGTTCCCAAACCTACAATAAAAGAGAAAGGAGACGTTATTGTAAAGATGAAAGCTTGTGGACTTTGCGGTACTGATATAGAAAAAATATGTGGTCAATATACAGCTTCTCAGCCAATATTAGGTCATGAACCAGCTGGTATTATTGAGGAGAGCAGTGTTGATTTCTTAAAACCAGGGCAAAGGGTGTTTGCTCATCACCATGTTCCTTGTTATGAGTGTTACTATTGTACTCATGGAAGTCCTACTATGTGTCCTTATTATAGGAAGACAAATCTTGACCCCGGAGGATTTGCAGAATACTTTAGGGTCCCTGCATGGAACGTCGTTAGAGGAGGTATTTTAGTCTTACCAGATACTGTGACATTTGATGAGGGTTCGTTCATAGAACCTTTAGCAACAGTAGTTAGAGCACAGAGAAGAGCAAGAGTGAATAAAGGAGACTCTGTTTTAGTGGTCGGAGCAGGTCCAATGGGTCTTCTTCATGTAATGATGGCAAAAGCTAAAGGTGCCTCTACGGTAATAACTTCTGATGTAGCAGAGTTTAGAGTCGAATATGCCTCAAAAGTAGGAGCAGATCACTCTTTAAATGCTAAAAAGGTCGACATTCAGAGTGAGGTTAAAAAGCTCACAGATGGTAGAGGAGTTGATATTGCTATAATAGCTTCTGGAGCTCCTTCTGCAATATTATCTGGCCTATATTCTGTCAGAAAAGGAGGATATGTTCTCTTATTTGGCGTTCCTTTTAAGGGTACTATATTGAACTATGACATAAGTGAACTTCTGAATAACGAAATATCGATAATCTCAAGTAACGCTGCGGTAGAAGAGGACACAAGGGAAGCCTTGCAGTTAATCTACGAAAAGAAAGTTGATGTTGCCAAGTTAATTACCCATAAATTCCCTCTTGAGCAGTTCAATGAGGCCGTAAGGATAGCTAAGGAAGGCGAGTCCATAAAGGTAGTAATATACGATTGAAATAAACAAAGTGTAAATGATTAAAGTTACAATAAACAACTTTAGGGCTTTTTCTCCGTCTTTTTCATTAGGTAGTTCTCCTTCTCCTACAGTATAGCATCCAATTTTTTCAAGTTTAACGTTTAAAATTGAAGAAGCAAAGGAGATCGGATATTTCGCATTTGTACTTTGTATTTTGCTTTCCTTTAAGTTTTTTAAAACATTTCTGGGCTTGTAACCCAACAAGTACGCCGAAAATAGCATAAAAAATGCGGTAAGCCTAGCTGGAATATAGTTCAGAACAGTATCAACTTTTGCACTAAACCATCCTTCCTTTCTTAGCTCTACAGTAGGGTAGCCAACCATACTATCCATCGTGTTAGCAAATCTCTGTAGCAAAGCTCCAGGGTAGCCGAGTATAAGAAACCAGAAAAATGGTGAAGTTATTCCATCTACTAAGCTCTCAAAGAGTGATTCTATTGAGGCCGAAAGTACATGGGGGTCATCAATCTCATATACATTTCTTCTTACCAGCTGTTGTGCGTATTCCCTCCTTTTCTCTTTATCTTTTATACTCTTCTTCACTAGTTGATATAACATTTTTACTGAGAAGGAAGTTTTAAGGAAAAAAGCAAGTAAAATAATTTGAATTATTGGAAATGGAATTAGCAAGGGAATAAGAAGTATTAGAAGAATGGGAACTACAGATATAATCCATATTAGAACTCCATAAAGGTATCCTTTGTAAGGCTTTATCAACTTTTCAGAGATTTTTCCTACCCAAACTACTGGGTGTAGAAAAAGTGGTGGTTCACCTAATGTAAGGTCAATGAGTAAAGCGATATAAAGAATGGGTAACAATTCCTTTCAGCAACTAATAAAAAGATAGGGAATGATAAAGTTATTACTGCGCCCACAAAATCACCTGAAACCCCTCTTAGGATCTTGAATCCAAGCAGATAGAAAATAGCGAAGAGTACTACAAGCCCTATCATTGTCTCAACGTTACCTAAGAGAATTACTTGAAGAATAATAATTAGAACTTTCCAATGTTTATTCAATTTATCGTGAAATACTTTCCCCATATAGCTTCCCTCCATTGGGTTCATTAGAGAGAGAAGAAGGATGCCTAGACTCCTACTTTCTACCTCAGAAATTAGTAAAGGAAAGTAGCTTACTCTGTTTGAAGAAAATATAGCTAAAAGAAACAATGAGAGGTACACCAATAGTAAACCAATACCTCCAGAACCCACTTCTACATCGTGTAAAGCCTTCAGCCTTTTATCATAGTCCCTTACCATGATTGCGTCTCCAAAATCAAGCAAACCATCTAGATGATGGAAGCCCCTTATTATCTCGACTGTAGGCAAAAGAAGGAATAAAGAATATTTGCCTAAAAAAGGATAAGCAAGGAAGACTATCAGAAAGTCTATCATAGAAGTGACTACTCCTACAATTAGAGGAGCAAGAAAAGACATGTCAGCAGTATCTTCCAAGCTGGCCTTAACAGATGGAATTATTGTAAAGAACGATATCTGGGCTACAATCCCCTTAAATACTTTCATCGAGTGAGTTATTCATGTGGCAGTTATTATAGCTTCAACTATGAGTGACTCTGGAAAGTCCACGGTTACAACTTCACTTGTAAGACTCCTTGGTTTAACACCTATGAAGATTCAAAACATGTCCCTAAACAGTTTTCCTACAATGGATGGCGGGGAGATTGCGTTTATTCAAGCTTATCAGGCTTTTGCAAGAGGGATAGAACCAGAAAGATATATGAATCCTATTCTATTAAAACCTGCGGGAAAAGGAATAGAAGTAATTTTATTTGGGAATCCTTTAGGAGTGTTTTCTGCTGAAGATTACTATTCAAGAATAGAAACTTTTTGGGAAAAGATTAAATCGTCAATCAGAAACGAATTGGTAATTGAGTCAGCTGGAGGTATCGAGCCTAATTTTGTTGAAAAAGATTTAACGATGGTTAGGATAGTAAAAGAGTTTCAAATACCGGTTATCCTTGTCTTAGATATTGATAGAGGAGGCGCATTTACCTCAGCTCTAGGCTCTTATTATACCCTACCAGAAAGCGTAAGGAAAAGCTTGAAGGGGTTTATTATCAACAAGTTTAGAGGAGAGGAGAAGTTTCTTTTACCTGCAATAAAATGGCTTGAAGAAAAAACAGGCATGAAATACCTTGGTTATCTTCCTTATTTTGAGGAACCACCTATAATGCAGGAGGATTCAATGAATATTTACGAAATGGGAGAAGGGGATATTGAAGTTGGTGTTGTAACTTACCCGTATATGAGTAACTTTAATGAGTTCTATCCTTTCTCTAAATCAAATGCTCATTTAAGATTTATTAGGAGACCATCCCAGCTTTCTAAAGTTGACTTAGTAATTTTACCGGGCAGTAGGAATACTCTTGAGAGTCTTTCATGGCTAGCAGAAAAAGGCTTTACAGATTACTTAAAGAAAAAACCTGTCTTAGGAGTTTGTGGTGGCTTTCAGATAATGGGTAAGAAACTTATAGATCCTTACGGTCTTGAGGCTGGTTTTGCTACAGAATTTGACGGTTTGGGAATATTTGATATAGAAACTACCTTCGAAAGAGAAAAAGTGATTGCAAGGTCGTGGAGCAATCTCAAGGTAGATGGTTATGAAATTAGACGAGGAAAGATAAAGTTTCAAAGTGAGAGACCATTGCTTACCATAACCAGACGAGGATATAATGAAGTTGAAGTAAAAGACGGAATATTAAAAGAAGATAAGCTTGGGTATAGTATTCATGGTTCTCTCTTCTCTGAAGGAGGGAAAAAACTATTGAGTGAGGTTTTTGGGATTAAAATTTACGTTTCTTCAATGGAAGAGGAAATTGAGGAACAAGCTGAGAGACTTTCTAAAGTGTTTAAGGAGCATATTGATGTTGATTTACTTAACCAAATAAATGTAGAGCAGAATTTATTAAGGTAATTTTTAATTAGTTGAATCAATGGAGTTTGACCCTGAGAAGTTCATTCATGAAATAGAACCTCAGTTAAAAGACATTGTAGATGGAAAAGCAGTAGCTGCGGTAAGTGGAGGCGTTGATAGCACTACAGCTGCTGCACTTTCTTACAAAATCCTTGGTGATAGAGTAGTTCCAGTAATGATTGATACTGGTTTTTTGAGAGAGAATGAAGCACAAAAAGTAAAAGAGATGCTGAAAAATATCATGCCATTACAAGTTGTTGATGTAAGCGAGGAATTTATTTCTGCCCTTGAAGGTCTTTCCGATGCTGAAGAGAAAAGAAAGAAATTTAGGCAACTCTTTTATGATACCCTTTCAAGAATTGTAAAAGAAAACAACGCTAAATACTTAATTCAAGGTACTATTGCAGCTGATTGGGTCGAAACTCAAGGTGGAATAAAGACTCAGCACAATGTTCTTGTCCAGTTAGGAATTGATACCGAAAAGGAATGGGGATTTAAAGTAGTCGAACCTTTAGCTGACCTTTACAAAGATGAGGTTAGAGCACTTTCAAAGTATCTAGGTTTACCAAAAGAGATTTATGCTAGACAACCGTTTCCGGGCCCAGGGCTTCTTGTAAGGGTTGTGGGTAAGTTAACTAGAGAGAAACTTGAGATAGTGAGAAAAGCTACAGAAGTAGTAGAAAGAAACTTAGCAACCCTTAATTTATCTCAGTATTTTTCCGTCATCTTTGAAAGTGACGGCTATTATGATGAAAAACTTTCATCTGAAACGGGATGTAAAGTCAAAGTTTATAATACGTTAGCTACTGGTGTTAAGGGTGACGTCAGGGCGTATGGAAATATAGCAAGCGTTGATTGTAAAAAGGATTATGAAAGTTTGCGTGAGATTGTGGAAAAACTAACTGCTTACAACATAACACATGTTTTGGTTAAAGTGAAAGATGTAAACCCTAATGGACAGTACACTATAGGTATTAGAGCAGTTACTACACAAGACTTTATGACAGCTGATTTTGCAAAAATAGATTGGAATTTACTTGAAAAAATTTCTAATGAACTTAATTATGAAAAAATACGTGAAGTTGTTTACGATGTTACTACTAAACCTCCTGCTACCATAGAGTTTGAGTGAGTTTTTCTAAGAGCTGTATTCTTTTTGCTGGATGAGGATGGTCGCTAAAGATATCTGCAAATGGGCTTACCTTAACTCTTTTCCAGTATTCTACCAGTTCTTGGGCTTTATAAGTTGGTATCTCTGTATCTACTTCAAAACCAGAGAATAATAACATACTACCTATCTGCCCGTACTTTTTCTTGTACCTTTCTATTATATCTGGATCCATTGAAAGGGTTATTTTAGCCAAAGCAGTTTGTAGATTTCTTGCACCATTGGGCACTGTTAAAGCTGAATTTACGTCAGCATATGATTCTCTCATTCTATTTAAGAATAGGACGAAGATATTAAATACAAAGCTTACTGCTATCAGTGCTATTCCTACTAGGAATAAAAGTCCAGAATTGTTATTTCTTCCTTCTCCTCCGCCTAAGAATCCTCCCCACCACAATCCATAGCCTATCCAGTAAAGTAAAGTTGGAATTAAGCCAACAGCTAACAGCAACTCTGTGTCTCTGTGTTTTAAGTGACCTATTTCATGACCTATGACAGCTTTTACTTCATCCGGTGTTAACATTTTTAGCAAAGGTAATGTGATTGCCATATTTTTACCGTAAATAGGGCTTTCAAAGGCAAAAGCATTTGGAAATGGTACGTTAGCAATATACACTTTTGGTGTATTAATTCTATTGTAGAGTGCTACTTCTTGTACTAAGTTATAGACCCATCCATAAGTTGGGTCGTCTGGCTTTACTTCAGTCAAGTGATATACAGCTTTTATTAATGCTGGTCCGAAAAGCCATTGAATTATTGTGAAGAATGTTACAAAGGTCAACGAGCCAAGTATTAATATTGGTGCATTAGCAAACCCAAAGAAATAGCCAAGAATTCCATAGATCAGAGCAAACCCTAAGACCAAGATACTTATCGATGCAAGAGCCATTCCTAGTTTTAATTTAGTTACTTCCCAAGTCATTTCAAATTTAAATGCCGTTTTGTAAGTTTAAATTCTTTTTCCAAAAGGTTTGATATCTGTTACAATCCTTGTCGTGAATAAATGATTTTTGTCATAATAACTCTTTTTAATCTCTTTATCGAATAATATAATATGGAAGAGGAAACAATAAAAGATTATATGAAGTCAGAGGTTATTTCAGTACCTAAAGATGCTAAGTTAGTTGATGTTGCAAAGATCATGACTGAAATGAACATCGGGTCTATTATAGTCGTAGATGAAAATAAACCAGTGGGAATAATCACAGAAAGAGATATAGTTAAAGCGATTGGTAAAGGAAAAGATCTAAATACTAAGGCTGAGGAAATAATGACAAAGTCACTAATTACGATCAGAGAAGATTCACCAATAACCGGTGCATTAGCTCTAATGAGGCAATTCAATATAAGGCACTTGCCTGTAATTGATGATAAAGGTAACCTGAAAGGTATTCTCTCTATAAGGGATATAGCCAGAGCAGTAGATGATATGTTCGAAACAATGGGTGAGTATTAATAAGTTATTCTTTTATTTTTATTTTGTTGTGAAGTATAACATTCCAAAAGAATGGTTTGAAATTCTTTCAAAATTAAGCAAAGATAAAAAGGTTGGCTTAAATCAACTTCTTGTTGAAATATACAATTCAAACGAGTGTTTAAACTTGCCTTATGTAGATCCAACATCATACAAGAGTATAAATATCAACTGTGAGTGCACTGATTTGATAAAACATTTAAAGTTTTACTTGTTCTGTTTGGATGAATGAAAGAAGAAGAACAGCAAAAAGTAAGGCTAGTATATACTGGAGTTAGAAATCTTACTTTACGAATTATCACTGCACCTCTTTCATTTATTTTCACTTATTTAGTAGCTCATTATCTTAGCTCTTTACCTAATGGTGAGGTGGTGTTTGCTTCATGGCAATCTTTATATGTTTTGGTAATGGGTTACTTTACGATCCCTGCAGACACATTCTCACTTCTGTCGTCGAGGTATACTAGTGAAAACAGACCTATTGGTGGTTTAATATTACTTAATTTAACGTTAGGTGGAATAGCTAGTCTAATCTACGTCTTACTAGTCCCATATCTTATTTCTTCCTTACACTATGTAGACTATTTAGCTTTTTATTCAATTGCTTTGATAATTATCTCATTTTATCTGTATAGAATATCTTATTCCATTGTTAGGGGCAAATCACCATTAGTTATCGGCACTACTGCATTGGCTTTTCAAATAGTCAGACTTATCACGGTAATAGTTGCTTTTTATGTTTTTCATCTAGCAATTCTAGGTGTAGTATATTCATATTTTGCTGGTTATCTTACTCAAACCTTACTGTCAATCCCTAGAATAAAAGCTAATTTGAAGCTAGATTTCAAAGTTGCATTTGCTACAGCGAAAAAATCACTAGCAACAGTGATTTACTATCTTCAATATATTTTAGAAGCTACAATTGTCTGGATAACTATTATTCTTCTTCATAACGATATTCCTATAGCCTATTTTGAATCAGCCTTAATTATTTCTAACGTGATGACATGGTCTTTCTCTCTATATGACGGGTTAATAGCTAAGCTGTCTGAAACCAAAGACCCCGGAATAATAGTTACCTCTGCAAAAATGTACTCCTTCTTATCGACTTTATGGTTAGCCTTAGTCATAGTTGAAGGAAATCCTTTGCTTTATCATATTAGAAGAGATTATCTAGGTGCAATTTACGCTTTAGTAATTCTGTCAATTTCAAACTATCTACGTGGTTGGTATTCAATTTTTTACTATTCCATTGTGATGAAAGATAAAAGCTTAGGATTAGATGAATACGAAAATCCATTCAAAGGGTTAACTGCTAAGCTCAACTTTTCTAATTTGCTCTTTAGTGTCATAGGTATTTTTCTTTCTGTCATAGCAGTTTATCTCTTGCGTTATTCCCCTGCATATTTAATAGCATTAGGAATGACTATAGGAATTCTTATCAATTCTATTTGGATGGTAAAATCCTCTTATTCTATATCAAAAAGTGAGTATAACTTTAAGTTACCTAAAAGAGAGCTAATCTCTTCAGTACTCTCTGCTATTGTCACTATCCTTCCTTTCATGTTTATACATTTTGTATCTTACACTGATATGGTAGTCTATGCTGTTTTAGCTGTTTTCATTTTTGTGGGAGTAAGTTATCTTATAAACCCTTATGCAAGGTCATTTATCAAAGCCTTGTTAAAGGATTTGAGAAAAATTCATATTTAGAGATTTCACAATACTCATGTGATAGGCTTAGAAATTAGGACAAGAAGGCTTTTTGAAAAAGGAAAAGCGTTTGTTGTTGCACTAGACCATGGTCTTGTTATGGGTCCACTAAAGGGAATAGAAAGAGTGGCTGATGTAGTAAAGAAAATAGCTTTTAACGGACCAGATGCCTTACAGATGACTCCAGCAATGGTTAAGCTCGTTAAGGAGAATTTCTTCTCAAGGTCTTCTCCAATGCTGATAGCTAGGTTAGATACAGCAAACGTGTGGAGACAACAGTATAAAAAAGCTGAAAGTGGATACTATTCTGCAGTCTATTCTGTTAGAGATGCTATTGAAGCTGGAGCTGACGCTGTCGTGACATACTTAGTAGTTGGGTATGGAGAAGACCAAGTAGAGGGACTAAATATTGATGCTCTTTCTGCTCTAAGAAGAGAAGCAAATGACTATGGGATACCATTTATAATTGAACCTTTGTATGTAACCCCAGATAACCCAGATTCAGTAAAGGAACCTGAATTGGTTAAATACGTTACTAGACTTGCTTCAGAAATAGGCGCTGATATTCTTAAAGTAGACTATACAGGTGATAAGAAAAGTTTTAAAGAAGTCGTAGACTTAGCATTTGCACCAATCTTAATCAGAGGAGGTCCTAAAACCAAAAATGATGCAGAGTTCTTGTCAATGTTAAATGATGCTATTGAAGCAGGAGCTTCCGGCATAACTGTTGGAAGAAACTTATGGCAAGCTAAGGAACCAGATAAAATGGCGAGAGCAATTTCAGCATTAGTCCATGAAAGGAAGAATGTTGGAGAAGTTTTAAAAATGTTAGAATAGATTTTTTTTCCAATGGATAAAGTTACTTTAATTTCAGTCATTATTCTTGTTGTATCATTAGGAATTTACACGTATTATACTGTAGTTACATTTGCACCGATTCAAGGATATATTGGAGATGAGGTATGGTATCCTACAGCTGCCTATAATATTTTGAAACTTGTTTTCCATGTTCAACCTCCAATGGATTTTAATTATCCGAACGAGCAAGGCATACAAACTTACCTAAATCCAGAGCACCCTCCTTTAGGTAAGTATTTCATGGACATTTTCATCTTACTCCTTGGTTATCAACCTCTAGCTTGGAGAATACCAAGTTGGATTATGGGGGACTTAACTGTAATAGTAGCATTCTTGCCTGCCAGAAAACTTGTAGGGAATGACTTGTGGGGTAATGTAGCAGGTCTAGTTTCAGCAGCACTAATTATGTTATCTCCAAATATTTGGGTAATTCACGGAATAGCAATATTAGATGTATATGTAGGTTTCTTCTCTTTGCTAGCAATTTACCTGTTGCTCTCAGATCAAAGGCTAATTTGGGCATCAATAGCTTTAGGCTTGGCTTTTGCATCTAAAGAAAGCGCTTTCCCACTTCTTTTACCGTTTCTATTTTACGTTGGCGAAATTAAGAAAAGTCCATTGCAAAGGGCAGTGTATGGCATAGGTATTCCAGTTACAGTGTATGTGGTCCTTTCAATTCCGATCATGGTTTATTTCGGGGGACTGTCTGGCTGGATACAAAACTCTTTCTTACATACGCTAAGCTGGGACGCTACAAATGGCCACATCACTCTTTCAGCCATGACTCAAATATCTACACCATGGGATTGGTTTTTTAGTATACATCCATTCTATTTGGGCTACAATTTCTACGCAACAACAAACCCAATATTGATGTTGTTATGGGTAGCAACAACACCAATAGCGTTTATACTTAAAGATACTAAACTGATCACATTAACTATGTCAGCATGGACAATGTGGTTAGGATTTGTGACTATATACTTTCTGGGTAATCACACTCTCTTTAGTTTCTATGTAACCGATTTTGCACCTCTCGTGAACACATATATAGCAGCCTCAATTTTTAAAGCCTTAAAGAAAATAGATGTTAAAAATGTGATGAAATATGGTAAGTAAAGCAGTAATTACGGCCGCAGGAAAAGGGAGTAGAATGAAATATATAACTTCTGTTTTGCCCAAGGCGTTATTACCTCTGTTTAAGGCGGAAGACGGCAAAACGGTTATGATGCCTGTAATTGACCTAATCATGGAATCATTAAAGCAAGCCTATGTAAGTAAGTTTTGCCTAGTTGTAGGTAGGCATGGAAAACTTCTTATGGATTACCTTTTTGAAAGAGGAGTCACTTTTGTTTTTCAGCCAGAACCCAAGGGTTTTGGTGACGCAGTATTAAGAGCCGAAGATTTTGCTAATAATGACCCTTTTTTTGTTCATGCCGATGACGGTGTATTAACGGGTGGATACATAGAAGCTAACTCTTTGTTTGAGGAAATTAAACCTGAAGCTGTTCTACTAATTAGAGAGGTAAGTAATCCTAAAAGATATGGTATTGTAACTGTTCAAGATAAGGGGGAATATATGGGTCATAAATATTATAGAGTCGTGGAAGCCCAAGAAAAACCTACTGAACCGAAAAGTAATCTAGGCATTTCAGCTGTATATGTGTTTTCGCCTAAGATATTTAACGCATTAAAAAGTGTTAAAGTAGAAGAAGAAAAAGAACTTGAATTAACTTATGGAATACAAAAAATTATCGAAAATGGAGGGGAAGTTTATGCTATAAAACTTGAAAAAGAAAAATGGCTAAATGTAGGAGATCCTCAAAGTTATTATGAGGCCTTAAATTTCTCTTATAAGATTATCTCCTCCACTTAGTTCTAGGTAAAATTGTGTTTTTGAATTTCTCTAATCTCTCCTTGTAAGGTAACAAGTCTTTTATCATATTTTTAACTTCCTCACCTAAGTTTTTCTTAGGATAGTAACCTAGAGACGGTAGTACTTTCCTCTCTGGATTATAATAATGTTCTTCTGCTTCAACCCTTGGATTTGGTAAGGGTCCTATTTGAACATTAAGTCCTAATTCATCTCCTGCTTTCTTAACCATTTCTGCTATTTTCCTCACGCTGTATATTTCCATAAATTGATTAACCACTCTGTACTCCTCTTGTTTTGGTGGGTGTTCTAATAGGAGTGTTAGAGCTCCTATGCTGTCCTCTAAAGAGAGAAATCCTCTAGTCTGTCCACCTTTTCCATATACTGTTAAAGGTATACCTAAGATTGCTTGAACGCAAAACCTATTTACTACAGTACCCCATGTTTCATCGAAATCAAACCTAGTCCTAAGGCTTTCATCTATAATTTCTTGAGTCCTAGTCCCATACACTGGACCTTGCATTATATCAGTTACAGTTAGACCCCAAAGTTCTTGGAAGAAAAGCAAAAAGTCAGTATCGTGGACTTTAGTCCAATGATATACCGATCCTGCTTTTCTAGGTACAATTATTTTATCTTTCTTTCCATTGACTATTGCTTCAATGTATACACTTTCTGGAATATCAAAATTAGGTGTACCGTATTCTCCCATCGTACCCATTTTAAGGATGTGTATTGTTGGGTCTATTTCTTTTACAGCATATATTAGATTTAACGTACTTACTTCATTATTTACCACTGTATAGACAGCATGATCTCTATCTATCATTGAATAAGGAGCAGATCTTTGCTCCGCAAAGTGTACTATGGCATCCGGTTTATGTCTTTTTATTATCTCTTTAAGGTAATTATAGTCTGTCACATCTCCAACATAAAAATCGATGTTAATATCAAGGTGCTTTTTAGCGGCTTTTACTCTATCTTCTGGTTTAGGCAATGGAAAAGCTGAATCTGCTCCTACTTCTTCAGAAAATCTTCTTGTAGACAAGTTATCAATTCCTATGACTTCATGTCCTCTTTTGCCCAAACGTAAAGCTAAAGGCCAACCTAAATATCCGTCAATTCCTAAGATTAGTATTTTCATCGTTGTTTTTACATATCCTAGATATAAAAAACTTTTGCTAGGTGTAAATATATAACCATATAGAGCTCTATTTAACTTAGATAATTCTCGTCATAATGTTTAATTAGTGATAATTACAAATTTATTATTAAGGTGTTTTTATGATTATAGTAGGAGTAGATGCAGGAGGAACTAAAAGTAAAGCTTTAGCTTATGATTGTGAGGGTAATTTTATTGGTGAAGGACTCTCTGGGCCTGGTAATTATCATAATGTGGGTTTGACTAAAGCAATAGAAAACATAAAAGAAGCAATAGGCCTAGCCGTAAAACGAGGGGAACCCAACGTAGTTGCAATAGGGGTAGCTGGGTTAGATTCTAAGTTTGATTGGGAGAATTTTTACCCTTTTGCTTCACTGATCGCACCTAAGGTAGTAATACAACATGACGGGGTTATAGCATTATTTGCAGAAACATTAGGGGATCCCGGAGTTGTAGTTATTTCAGGTACTGGAAGCGTAGTTGAAGGTTTTGATGGGAACCAGTTTATAAGACTAGGTGGGAGAGGTTGGTTATTGTCAGATGAGGGTTCAGGGTATTGGGTTGGAAGAAAAGCTTTACGAAAAGTGTTAAAAATGATGGATGGAATAGAAAAGAGAACCCTACTTTATGATAAGGTTTTAAGTAAAATAAACGTAAGGGATCTAGATGAGCTAGTATTGTGGGCATATGAAAGTAGTTGCAAAATAGATCTTATAGCTTCTATAGCTATTGCCGTAGATGAAGCCGCAAAAGAAGGAGATGAGAACGCAATAGAAATTTTAAGATCCGGGGCTGAAGCTTTGGCAAGTCAAGCAGTATTTTTAGCTAATAGGATAAACACCGAAACTGTTTATCTAAAAGGTGGAATGTTTAAATCGCAGATCTATAAGAACTTCTTTATCTCCTACTTAAGTGAATGCGGGTTAAAAGGTGATGTGGGTAAGAGGGAACCAGAATTCGGTGCAGTGATTTTGGGGTATAAAGAAGCTGGGTGTGATATCAAGAAGCTAATTAAGTAATAGCTAGTGCGATCCCTTCGCTTCTCGTATCTGCTACAGCGATAGAGTATTTTTTGGTTCTTTTTAGTGCTTGAACAACTCCAACTTCTGGTGAGTAGTAATCAAGTAGTTGATATTTACTTTTTAGTCTTTTTTCCGCAACAACTTTGCTACCTAAAAACATAAATCTTGGAGCATCAACCGCTTCATCGATTTCCATCCCATAGTCTGCATAGTATTCAAAAACTTGGGAATGTATCTGTGGTCTTAAATCACCACCTGCACATCCAATAATTATGTCTTCCTTATCATTCTCAGCCATTAAGATTGAAAGGGTATGCATAGGCCTCTTTCTCGGCTCTGGTCTGTTTTTCCCTTCAGTAAATCCGAAACCTCTGTTGTTAAACGGTATATCTTTTACTACAATTCCGGAGCCAAAATTAAAGAAAAGACTTTGTATAAATCCTATTTCGTTTTCTCCATCACTTACTACAAAGAATGTTGTGTCTTGAGTATTTATTTTCTGAGTGTTGGTTCCGAACTCACTTAATCTTTTATGTAAATAATCTTTGTCCAATAAATCAATCTCTAAGGGATAAAACCTCGGGTCAGCTACATGTTGATTTCTGTCTTGGTAGACGATCCCATAAATTCTCAGATGTTCATTAATTCTTGCCTCATTATCATAAGGTAATTTGTTTATACCACTCATCTCTACCAACTTCAGCGCCTCCAAAGTAGATATTCCTTGAGTATTTGGAGGTAGCTCGTACAGTGTGTAGTTTTTATAAGTAGTTTTTAATGGATCAACTTTTTCCCCTCTAAAATCGGCAAAATCTGAAAAATCTATGTTAACTCCATGATTTCTTAAGGCGGTCACAATATCTTCAGTTATTTTTCCTTCGTAAAATTCTCTAGGATCTCTAGAAATTACTTTCAATACCCCTCCCATTTCTCTTAACTTTAAGATATCTCCTGCCTTCTTTCCTCCGTAAACTCTTTTCCAACTTTCTCCTAGTTCGTTTTCTAGGTTTGTTATAGCTCTTCCGAGAGTTTTACTTACGTAAAAACCATTACTCGCTAAAGATATAGCTGGTTTAAGTAATTCGCTCAAATTCATAGAGGTGAAGTTCTCGTAAATGTAATTCCACAAATCAACTAACCCTGGTACTACAACCGTCGACGGATGTCTTAAAGACGGTATCTTTTCTACGTTAAGCCCTTTAGGTGACCATCCAGAAGCATTATATGCTATCACACCTTCTGGCGTTTTTGCGAGTAAAAAACCATCACCACCTAAACCGCTAGTCTGTGGTAAAACTACTGATAATGTTGCACTTATTGCTATTGCAGCATCAAAGGCATTTCCTCCTTGCTCTAAAATTTTTTCTCCAACATAGCTTGCTATATAGTTTTGTGTCGCAACTACTTTTTCACCATAAGCTACATTCATCGATATAAGTTTTTTAATGAGGCAAATAAATCATTTTGATGTATTATGAAAATTCCAGATGATGTAAAATCTCAACTTAAAGAGGACTCTTGCATGGTCTGTTGCAGAGAGTATGTTGTTTGTTTAACTAATGACTTACCAAGAAATACTAATGCTAATGTTGACTTTGAGATTGACAGAGAAAAAGGAGAGGTCGTGCTCAGAAACATTATCTATGATGATCCCTCCAACCCTCTTTATCTTGAATACTTTGTTGATAGGGACTTTGTTCAATCTATCTCAGAGAAAGGCGAAATAAAGATAATCTTCGTTGATAATCAATTCAATCAGAAGTTGGAAATGAATATAAAAATTAATAAAGAAGACTTGAAACTCTTAAGAAGGGAGTTGGGTATTGGAAATTAAATACGTTCAACAAAAAATGAAAGAGTTGTATTTTCAAAAAGATTCAGAAAGAGGATTATATCCAACATTTACGTGGTTAGTTGAAGAAGTAGGTGAGTTAGCAGAAGCATTACTCTCAAACAACAGAAACTCAATAGAAGAGGAGTTAGCAGATGTCGTTGCTTGGGCATTTTCAGTTGCTAACTTAACCAACATAGATGTGGAAGAAGCTTTAAGGAAGAAATATAATATATAATCCATGAACAAAGAAGAGTTCTTTAAACTTCTCGAAGATAGTATCAAAGATAGCATTCAGAGATACTATAGAAACGTTATATTCATTCATGACAAGGATTATCTTTCATATGTTAGAGAGGTATTAGAACTTTACTTGAAGATAAATCCAAAGGCAGAGATTGCTTATACATTTCACCCTTGGGTTACTGGTTCAAAGGATAGGTTAAATGAAATAAGAAAGATAGTTGATGTAATAGATATTGATTATTCTTCATCTGAAAAATATTTAGGCTCAACGTTTGACGTTGTGATTCTTGATCTAGTAGATAACTTTGAACCAAACTTCATTGGTAGGCTGGTTGATCTTGTGAGAGGAGGGGGAATAGCGATCCTTTATACGGATGACTTAAAGGAGCATAAGCTCTTCAGAAATTCCATAATGAGGAACGGTAAGATAAGGGACATATATGAGGAAAGATTCCTGAGAAAATTAAAGGAGCATGAAGGAATATTTGGAATAATAAATTCTGATTATTACGCTAATCCTTTTAAAGGAGAACTTGGAGAAAAACCTTCACCATTACCTCCAAAGAGACCTCTAATGCCTTTGGAACTTCATCAGCTCTGTATGAGTAAAGACCAGAATCGAATCCTAGAGAGTTTTTACACCATGAGACAAGGTGCTAAAAGAGTTCTTGTGATAACTTCAGCTAGAGGTAGAGGAAAGAGTGCTGTTACTGGTTTGGGAATTGCTGGGTTAATCTATAAGTATGGAGATAGAAGAAGAAAGATGAGAATTGTTGTAACTAGTCCTTCTTCTACTGGCATTTCTCAATTAATGTTGTTTTTAAAGAAAGGGTTAGATTCTCTCTCAATACCTTATAAAACAAAGGATTCAATATACGGTTACCCAATGTCTATAGAAGGGTCTAACTTCAAGGTTTATTATGAAGTGCCCGAGGCGACACTTGAAGATGAAGGCGATTTACTAGTTGTTGATGAGGCAGCAGCTATAGGCGTTGGTTATGTTGATTCAGCTCTAAAAACGTGGAAAAAAGTTGTATTAGTTACTACTGTGCATGGTTATGAAGGATCTGGAAAAGCCTTTTTGAGATATTTAAGAAGGATATTGCAGGCAAGAAAGTTCGCAGTAACTTGGCAGGAAATGATAAAGCCCCTTAGATATGTTGAGGGGGATCCAATAGAAAAGTGGTTATATGATACGTTACTTTTGGACGCTGAACCAGAGGAACCACCAAAAGACATTTCTCATTTAGTCTTCGAGACCGCATCACAAGAAGAACTGTTTTCAGATGACAAAAAGCTAAGGCAGATTTACGGCATTTTAGTTACAGCCCATTATAGGAATAACCCTAATGACCTAATGATAATGGCTGACGGGGTACATCATAAAATAATGACGTTAAGCACTCTAGATGATAAGTATGTTGGTGTTGTTCAAATTGCAGAAGAAGGAGGTTTACCAGATAATATGATTGATCTAGCTTTGAAAGGCGGTACTTTTGACGGTGACTTAATTCCAGATAGACTCATTAAACATTCAAGATTGAGAGAATTTGGTAAGATGAGAGGATGGAGAATTGTAAGGATTGCCGTAATGCAGGAAATGCAAGACATGGGTTTAGGGAGCACTATGCTAAAAATGGTAGTCAATGAAGCAATGGATCAAGTAGACTGGGTAGGTTCAGCGTTTATGGGTGATATAAGAGTGTTGAATTTCTGGATAAAGAATGGATTCATACCAGTACACGTATCTCCTAGAAAGAATGAGAAACTAGGTGATTATCCAGTAGTGGTAATGAAACCCATAAGTGAATTAGCAAAGAAAGCTGTTGATATTGCTTCCTATATCCTTAAGGAGAAAATACTTAACACAATCCATGACATTTACTTTAGTATGGATCCAGAGGTCTCTAGTATAATTCTTAACGGTATTAAGGTTCATAAGGACGTTCATGTAAATAAAATCCACGTTGATAAGGCTCTTGCTTACATTCAAGGAGTAAGTCCTTATGAGTCTTCAGCAGATGGAATTCATATGCTAACTCTAAAATACTTCTGGGACACTAGAAGAGACTGGTCCCTCTCACCAGAACAAGAGGTTATACTTATTGCAAAAGTTTTACAAGGTAGGCCTTGGAGGTTTACCTCTTCCTCTTTAAGCGCTAATAGGACAACAGTAAATGAGCTATTATATGAAGCAATAGCGGAGTTGCTATTTAGGTATTATGGATTAACACCAGATTCAAAAATGGGTTTAGAGATAAAAAATTTGGATGATGAATTTCACACAAATGAGCTGTGATTGCATGCACCTCAACTGAAAAATATTAGTGATATTACTACAGCCAGAGAGAAAAGTTGGTGCAATCCAATAGAAATCCCAGGTTTTGTTGGATTTTTATTTATTTGGTAATATACAAATAGACCTACAGCAATTTCTATAATTGATAGTACTAATGGAATCCAATATCTTAATATGATTAAAGCAATGAAGAATATAGCAGCTAAAATTCCATGTATGACCCAAGCCCATTGTAATCTATTTTTAGGCTTTCTAACATCTCCGATGCTTAGTCTCATTCTTCTAGTACCAGTAACAACTCCACCCATGAATATTACGAAGTATAGAAAATGAGGCGGAATTATTGCATCTGCTAGGAATCCTAAGTATTTATCTGGTGAAATAAAATTAGTAGCTAATATCAGGTAAGTTATGAAAGTAGTATATGCTGCTATGTCATGAAATCCTTGAAATATTGATGGCAATTTTCCTGCTAAAACATAAAGGGTTGCCATACCTAAAAGGGCGGTAAAAATAACTGCTATGAAACCAACAAGGGTTATTATGTTAAAGTCTATTATCAATAGCGTAAGGGCGAAAATACCAACTAGCGTAGCTGATATTCTATGTATCGCCTCTGGATCACCTTTACCAGCTAACTCCATGATATTATTAGTATAAGGCCAATTAGTTCCTAAGGACAATCCATATCCGTACCCTTCAACTATTCCTCCTAACACTATTGTTAATCCTGCGAGTAACGTGGCTGTGTAGGCTAAAATTTCATCTATCATGAATAAATCATCAAAGATAACTCTAATAAAGTTTAGTTAGTCTAATTAAAATGATGAAAGAAGAAGTTGTTTCAATATTGTGGAAAGTTATAGATAACGATATACCACTTGTAAATGACGATATGACAACATTTCTATTAAAGGATGGTGAAATAACAGAAGAAGATCTAAAATTGTGGAATGATGCGGTAAAGAAAATAAAAGAGGCTTATAAAAAAATTTATTCTAATGAGAACGAAGCTCAATCACTTTTAAGTTCTTCTTTAGAACTTCTGAATTCGATTAAACCTAAAAAACCATTTCCTCCAGAAGTAAGAATAAGGTTCGAAGAAGTGAAAAATTCCATCTCAAAATGTTTAGAGACTCTTAAGAAGTCCTAAGTAGTTAGATGGTTTAAATATTTTTATTTTGATATGTAAACCTTTAGCCTCTTACAGTCTGAAAACTTTTTTATTTCCCTATAAGCTACTTTTACATTATTTAGACGGTTTGTCTTATAAGCTTTGATGAAACAAAGGGAGGGGAATTAGGAAAGATTTAAAAACTTTTAGGACAGAAAAGCTTAAAGGGAAAGCTTATGGGACTCTCAAAAGGTTCTTTGAGCATTAGGGAAGCTTATGGACAAGCTATGGCAGTTACTGCACCTTTGGGTAGTGTTGTGTCAACAACAACAGCAGCTATTGCTTATGCGGGAAAGGCAGTAGTCTTTGCTACTATCTTAGCTTTGATAGGAAGTGCATTATGGATTTATACACTTACAAGGTATTCATCAAAAATTGCTTCTGCCGGAGGATACTACATATATGGAGCTTCAGCATGGAGAAAAAAGAGTGTAGCGTATTATGAAGCTATTACTGAGGTTGTAGCTTATTCAGCATTAAATGCCGTAAATTCTTTTGCTCTTTACTTGCTTGTTGAAAGCTTTTTCTCTATGTTGGACATCTCAGTCCCTAATCTTTATCTTTACTTACTAATTGTCTTAGGCCTCATTTATCCTACACTCATTTCATTCACTACACGTGTAAAGAACTTGCTAGGTCAAATTGTTAGTATAAGTGCAACTCTTGAGGTAATAATGCTTTATGCAATGTTTATATATGCCGTAGTGACCCGCGGTTTTAATCTTTCCTACTTCTCACCATCTGGCGTTTCGACTGATGCAATAGGTATTGCTATGATTTTATCAATAGTAAGTATTTCAGGAGCCGGTGCCTCAACTTATTTGGGTGAGGAATCTAAAGTACCTAGAAAGACCATAACTTTAGGTATATGGCTTTCACTAATAATAGGTGGCTCAGCAATATTAGCAGGCACATATGGGTTAGTGGCATTATGGAACGGTTCTCTTTCTGATCTCGCTAACTCAAATCAGCCATTAATTCAAGAGCTGTTTGGCTTTGGTCTCCCAACAGTAATGATTGGTTTAATAATGTCGGTTAATAGTTTACTTGCTTCAAACATAGGTACTACTGTAGGGAGTGCAAGAGTTCTTTTCAATCTAGCTAGAGAAAAAGTTGTTCCTAAGACTTTCGAAAAGACAAACAAGCTTAACCAACCTATAATTGCTACCTTATTTATAGGATTGCTTTCAGCGCTATTTGCAATGATTTCAATAATTGGTACCGGTTCTGTAGAGAGTGCCTTTACTGAAATTAGCGTAATAACTAGTATATTTTGGTTAGCTGGAAGGATAGTAGATGGTTTTGGAGTCCCAGTCTTTTATTGGAGGATTAATTCACTTAAGGTTCAAGATATAATTATACCGGTAGTTGCCACACTGATTAATGTCACTGGCGTAATATTGTCCTTGCAAGCTCCAGATCCTTTTCAAAGTTCTTTATTAATCGGAATCTTAGGAATTGCCACTATATGGTATTTGTTGAAGGGAAGAAAAGGAATGGCTGGTACTTATGTTGTTGACGATAACAACCAAATATTAACAATAGATGAATATATTGAAAAATTAAGAAAAGAGAAAGCAGTAGCAAGTTAACTTTTTAATTGTCTAAGTATAACGGTAAAAAAGTATAGACGTCTAATAGTTCAAGTTACACATAGAGACTACTTACTGCAAATCATAAGTCTTTATTATTCCTAATTCCTTTTTCATGATAAAATAGTTTAATGTCTGTTAATTAATGGGCAAGGTTATTAAGAGCTGGCAAGGTTTATCCTAGCATACAGACCAATTATCCGAATCTCCCTACTACATACCTTGCAGTTAGGTCATTTCTAGGTGATTCAAATATCTCTTTTGTAGGTCCCCATTCTATCAATTCACCAGAATATATAAATGCAACATAATCCGTAACTCTTGCAGCCTGCTGAGGATTATGTGATACCATTACAACTGTTATTTCTTTCTTTAATTCTTTTACAAGGCCTTCTATTTTCTGTGCGTTAACTACGTCTATCATTGACGTAGGTTCATCCAACAAGAGAACCTTTGGCTTCAAAGCTAGGGCTCTTGCTATAGTTAATCTCTGTTGTTGCCCCCCCGATAGTTGAGAAGCAGGCGCATTTAATCTATCTTTCACCTCATCCCATAAACCAACTCTCCTTAATGATTCTTCTACAATCTTTCTTATTTCTTTTTTTTTCCTTTATTCCATGTGCTTTTAATGGATAAGCTATATTGTCATATATGCTCATATGAGGGAAGGGATTAGGCTGTTGGAACACATATCCAACTTCCCTTCTTAACTTAATAGGATCCATTTCAAAGATGTCTTTACCCATGTATAGAATTTTAGCTTCGACTTCAACTCCATCATAAATTTCTATCAACCTATTCATAACTTTTAACAAGGTTGATTTGCCAGAACCAGAGGGTCCCATAATTCCAAAGACGTAATTTCTTGGGATTTTTAGATCTGTCACTTTTCTCAAAATTTCTCTGCCATTTATAGAAAGTTTAATACCATAAACCTCAAAGACGTTTTCTATGCCATTACCCGTATAGCTCATTAATATACCCAAGAGTATAGTTTTAAATTACACTATATAAAGCTTATCTACTTATTCTATATAGCTTATATTTATCTATATAAATTATATAGCTTATAGAGTTCACTATAAGCTATATCGGTTATCTTTATAAATGTTTTCTCTGTCATTAACATATGAAAAGAAAAAGGGGAATCTCTACAACCCTGGTCGTAGGGGTAATAGTTGTCGTAATTTTAATAGGGGTCATTGCTTATTTTTTTGGCGACTAGTAATTCTGGAGGAGGTAAATCATCAACATCAACTACTATGTCATCAACATCAAGCACTACTACTACAAGCATGACCGCAACATCTACTGGTACTTCATCCTCAATTCAGGCAAACATAGTTGCTGGCGGTTCAACGTTTGTAAACCCTGCAATGCAAGTCTGGACACGGGATTTTGCAAGTATGTATCCGGGTATCCAAGTAACATATAGTGCAGTAGGTAGTGGTGCTGGAAATAATAACTTCCTCCAAGGTGTTTATGATATCGGTGCTACTGATGTTCCACCACCTTCAAGCCTTTATCAGCAGATGGTGCAAAAATATGGTAGTATTCTTATAATACCGGATGTTGTTGGGGGAGTAGGCATTATATATAACATACCAGGCTTCAGTGGTACTCTTAATTTAACTGCAGATGTTTTAGCTAAGATCTACCTGGGGCAAATACAATATTGGGACGACCCCGCGATTCAGCAATTGAATCCAAATTATCATTTCCCACACCAAAAAATAATTGCAGTACATAGAAGTGATGGTAGTGGAACAACCTATATCTTTACTTACTGGCTCTACATCTCATCTACGGCTTGGAAAAATTCCAATGTTAGTTACGGTTTTACTGTTAACTGGCCAGTAGACAGTTTAGGCAACGGATTAGGAGGTAAAGGAAGCGATGGAGTTACTGCCTATGTTAAACAAAATCAATATTCAATAGGATATGTTGAGGTGCAGTATGCAATTGTAAACAATTTAATGACTGCCGATATTCAGAACCCATCAACCGGAGAGTTTGTATCACTAACAACTCAATCCGTTGAAAATGCTGTTAATAATGCTAACGTTTCACAAATAACATCATTATCCCAAGACTTATCTGAATACCTAGGAGTTTTCCTGAATGTCAACGCTAAAAATACCTATCCAATAGTTACATTTTCATGGCTTGTTGTAAAAACTAATTATTCTGATCAATCTAAAGCAGAAGCAATATATCTCTTCTTAAAATACATAGCTACTGATGGGCAAAAAGTACTACCACAAGGTTATCTTCCATTGCCACAAAATATTCAACAGTTGATTTTACAGAATTTAAAGCAAATCACTTATAACGGTCAACCTGTATATAAAATGGTAGGCTAAAATGCAATTTAAGATAAAGAAGAAAAGAGAAAAGATTTTTTATTTATTAATATTACCATCTTCGATTTCAATTGGTGTGTTTTTATTATTATTAGAAGTGATAGTTTACAATTCAATTCCAGCCTTTGAAAAACTTGGTTTATCTATTTATTCTACAAACCTTTGGAATCCGAATATTAACAAGTATGGTGGATTAGCTGCAATCTATGGTACAATAATAACTTCGACTTTAGCTCTGCTCTTTTCTTCCATCTTATCCTTGTCTTTAGCAATATTTATAAACGATATAGCTCCCCAAAGATTAAAGTCCATACTAATTAACCTCTCAGACTTGCTAGCCTCATTCCCTACTGTTGTTTATGGATTTTGGGGGCTTTATTCCTTTGGGCCCCTTTTAGCTAGCACATTGTTTACCTTCCTTAACAATTACTTTGGATTCTTACCCTTCTTCTCATATAAAAATACAAGCGGACCTAGTATACTACTAGCCTCAATAATTCTAGCAATTATGATAACCCCCTTTGCTGCCTCGTTACTTAGAGAAGTTTATGCACAAGTTCCAAAGTATATTGAAGAAGCAGTATATTCCTTAGGCTTAGGGAAATGGGAGTTGATAAGGATAAAAGTTTCTTATATAGGGAGGGCATTCTTAGGTGCATATGCATTAGCATTTGGTAGAGCAACTGGAGAAACTATAGCTGTAAGCCTTACAATAGGTAACATACTTAACCTTACTCCTAATCTCCTAGCTCCAGGCTATACTGTATCTTCATTAATAGTTAGTCAATTTGGCACAGCTTTTGGTTTAGAGTATAATGCAATCTTTGCCTTGGCATTAATCCTTTTAGTTATTGGAATCTCCTTTGTTATTCTATCTAGACTAGTCTTGAGGTGAAAGATCATGAGGATAAAAGATCTAATTGTAATTTCGCTTGTAACGATGTTCGTAATTTTATTTTTCCTACCGGTATTCTTCTTACTTTACGATGTTACTATAAATGGCCTAAAAGTTATAATCAGCTATGGCCCTAGATTTTTAGCCGACCTTCCACCATATCCTGGCGACGGATTAGGCGGTATAGGTCCTGCATTAGAGGGTTCATTATTCATGGTCGCTTTAGCACTATTGTTTGCAGCTCCAGTCTCTTTATTCACTGGAATATTCTTAACATTCTATGAGAAGTCTAAGATCGCAAAGTTAATTAGGAGTAGTTTAGAGCTCATTGTAGAATTTCCAACAATCGTTGTAGGTATTGTGGTTTTCGCAGTCTTCGTTGTTGGATTTTCCATTGCAAATTACAAGTTTAATATAGGAATAAATGGAGTTAGCGGTGCAATTGCTTTAGCAATAGTCATGCTACCATACGCCACTATACAGATCTCTGAGTCTTTAAGAATACCAAGAAAATTATATGAGGAGGTAGGTTATTCATTAGGTTTTACTACATGGCAAGTTATGAAACTCACAATTTCAGCAGGAAAGAAAGGTATAATTACCGGATTACTAATAGGTTTCGCTAAGATTATTGGTGAAACAGCACCAATAATATTTGTAACGTCTTCTACTGCTAACTTGTACTTAAGATCACTAACTACACCAGTATCCGGAGTTCCCGTTCTAATTTATAACTTTGCGTTTAGTGGATTTTCAAATTGGGTAGATGTAGCCTGGGGAGCATCATTTGTTCTAATAATTATTGTAACGACAATATTTGTATTGACTAGAAGATTGACAAGATAGTTTTTCCCCTAAGTTGAATTTCAAAACTACAATGATACAATGAAAAAACTTATCGTAGGAGGAATAAAAGTTAACTTTTCCTTAAATATTAGATTCTATACTTATCCTTTTATCTTTTTTATTATATTAATTTCATTCTATATCTCACAAGATGAATAGCTATCTTACTTTAGTGGTTATGCCAACTTTTTATTGTTATTCTCTTAAGATTATTATTGAAATCCACTACTTTTCCAGAATTATTTTTATGTAGTTCTAGGAAAGAAGATCTGTAGGTACTTGATTAATAAATTATAACACCTATAAAAATATCGAAAAATTAAGAAAAGAGAAAGTGATAGCAAGTTAACTTTTTAAATGTTGGGCTTCCAATTAACTTTATGAAAACGAGAGTCCTTACCTTAACTTCAATTTCTCACTTTATTAATGATGGAAATACATGGGTTCTTCCTACTGTTTATGGCTTCATGACGAAGTACTTGGGTTTTTCCAATTTTATTGTGGGTTTAATAGGTACAATATTTTTTGTTTTGGGTGCTCTAGCTTCTCCTCTTGTGAGTTATATTGCAGACAGGACAGGTAAACCCATGGAATCTATGGGTTTAGGTATAATTCTCTGGGGGATAGGATTGATCCTTCTTGGTTTCAGCTTAAAGATAGATAGTCTTCCGCTAGTATTTTTATCTACAGTTATAGTAGGCATAGCATCTGCATTCTATCATCCTTTAGCTGCTGCCACATTAGCACTTACATTTCAAGGTAGTGGAGGTAGTGCTTTAGGAATTAACGGTGCAATGGGAAGCCTAGGTAGAGCATTATATCCTTACATCACGTTAGCTTTATTCACGATTTTCAGCAAAAATATAATGCTAGACCTAGTTGTGATTGGAGTAGTTTCAATTATTGTAGCTTTACCAAGTTTCACCGTTAAGGTTAGTTTTCAACATAATACTCAAGAAAAAGCAAATACAGCAGCTAAAGCTTCGGCATATGCTGTAGGAATTCTCACTACAATATCGCTATTTAGGAGCATTTTTACTCAAGGAGTTGCTCAGTTTCTAACTATTATTTTGCTCGATATCTTAGGTTTCTCATATAACACATTTTTAGGAGAAGTAATGACTGGGATATTAGCAGCTGCTATAGTAGGTCAACCCCTACTAGGGTACTTATCAGATATAGCTGGGAGAAGACTCTTACAGGGTATCACGACTGGAGGTGCAGTTATATTTTTCCTTCTGTCCATTTATCTTCATAATATATGGTTTTTACCACTTTTTACTTTTTTTGCTTTCAGTAACTTTTCAGTCACACTCTCATTAACAAGCGACTTAGTGCCACGGAACTCTGCTGGTTTAGCTAATGCACTAGTATGGGGATTGGGTATTAATGGAGGAGGTGCATTAGGTCCCTTTATTGTAGGATTACTGAGTGATTACGGCGGTTTAGTACAAGCTCTACTAATCGTTAGTGTGTTTGGTCTAATTTCAGCTTTAATGACTCCTTTAATTCCGAGACCTCCTAAAAGAAGTAAAGTGCCTTTGTTTAGATAAACACTTTTTAATTTTTTCCAGTAAAAGAATAAATACTTGTTTAACCAATTCTATATTATGAAAATAGTTGTAGCTTATGACGGATCAGAAAATGCGAAAAGAGCTCTCTTTTTTACACTTAAGTTAATAAAAAGAGAAGATGAAATAAACTTAGTTACAGTTGTTAAGGAAGCCCCTAGGTCACCTGAACAAAAAATAATCCAAGAAAGAGAAGAAGCTATGGAAAAACAAAAGGAGGTTATCAAAGATCTTGAGGGTTACAAAGTAACTACTGAGGTGTTAGAAAGCCCAGACGTTGCTGATGCTTTAATAGAGTACTGTAGTAAAATAAATTGTGATCTAATTGTTACAGGCAGTAGAGGGCTTACTGGGTTAAAGAGAACTATAATAGGTAGTGTGTCGTCAAGTTTGATAAGCAAATCTAAAGTCCCAGTGCTAGTTGTTAAATAACTATATAAACTATATAGTTAACTATAGTTTATATTGTCAACTATAGGCTCTATACGTTAAAATTATAAAGGGAGAGACATAACTAAAACTGAAAATAAAATGGCTAATAATCCTACAAATCCATTTAAGAACGTTGATTCCTTAAAACTATCTTTTAACCACATAAAGATATGGTACACAGCTGGAATGGGATTTTTTACAGACGCGTATGACTTGTTTATAATCGGTTCTATTCTTACTACGATAATAGACGCATATAAGTATGCTGGAATCAATATGCCAGGATTTACTGAATATTTAGTTGGCAGTAGTTCAGTTTTTTGGACTGGTCTTTTAGCCTCTTCTGCAATTTGGACAGCAGTACTTGGACAGTTAACTTTTGGCTTTTTGGCTGATAGATTTGGTAGGAAAAGTGTCTATGGTATTGAGGCAATGTTGTTAACAACAGGTGCTTTTCTATCAGCATTTGCTTGGAACCTACCATCATTAATAGCTTTTAGAATGCTTATGGGTCTTGGAATTGGTGGGGACTATCCAATATCAGCAACAATAATGAGTGAATATTCAAATATTAAGGATAGAGGAAAATTAGTAGCATTAGTTTTTGCTAACCAAGGAATTGGTTCCGTTGTTGCAGCGGTAATAGGTATTGTTACAGCATTGGTATTACCACCGGATATTGCATGGAGAGTTATGGCAGGAGTAGGCGCAATTCCTGCAGCAACAGTAATTTATTTGAGGAGAAAAGTCCCTGAAACTCCAAGGTATTCATTACTAGCTAAAGGTAACGTCCAAGAAGCTCAGAAAGCAGCTCAAATATTAGGTACTAAAATAGATACAGAGAAACCGGTTGTTTCTAAAAGGATTGGCATAGGAGAGTTTTTATCTAAATACGCTGTACTACTACTAGGTACTGCTGGCTCATGGTTTATTGTGGATATGGCATTATATGGCACTGGGGCTTTTTCACCAGCAATATTAACCCCAATATTCGGAAGCCCGTTCCCATCCCATATAACCACTGCTTTATCACTACCAGAGTTCCAGTCTGATTTAGCGAAGGAACTGTTTAGCGGTGCGATACCCTTCTTAGTGGGATTCTTTGGTTATTTCACAGCTGTGGCATTAATGGACAAGCTAGGAAGAAAGATTATACAGTTACAAGGTTTTATTATGATGGCTGCACTCTATGCAATTGTAGTTGCATTAGCGATCACAAACACAGAAGGAAAAATAACAGGGTTTATTATACCTGCAAGTGATGCATTTGCAATATACGCTTTAACTTATTTCTTTATAGATTTTGGTCCAAACACTACTACATTTGTAATACCAGCTGAAGTGTACCCCGTTAGATATAGAACTACAGGCCATGGAATATCAGCTGCTGGTGGAAAATTAGGTGCTGCAATAACTACGTATCTATTCCCAGCGTTAGCTGCCTCTATTGGTGTAAAAGGGATATTAGAAATACTTGCAATAGTTAGCGTAATAGGTGCAGTTTTAACATGGTTTATCATACCAGAGCCAAAGCATAAGACATTAGAAGAAGTAGCAGGAGAGGAGTTAGAGGAAACTACCACTCAAGGTACAACTCAAGGTTCATAATTTTATGTTACGTTTTGTTAAACTTTTTCCTCCTTAAGTACTAACGTTCTTTTTCAGTTAACTGCTCTGAATATTTGCTTCTTTATAGAATTAGCCAGGGCTCAGTGGTAACTATATAGAAAGAATCCTATAGAAATCTTCTTCAACTGAATAGGTAAGCCATAGAGCTCAAGGTACCCGAATTATACTTTTGGAAGCTATAACAATACTATAAAGACTGAAGAAAATGTGACAGCTGTAGGAGGTTTTGGAGGAATTCTTGAAGTAATAAACAAGTACGGTGGAGCGGTTTTAGTTTCAATAACATCTAATTACGTTGACACAAAAAAAAAAGAACCTAACTTCATGGTTCCTAATTGACGGAGACGGTTATAAGGAGATCTTTTCGGCAGAAGGATTGCAAAATAGCACAACTAATTTAACAGGGTACTATAGGTATGTCCATGTTTCTTTCTCAAGTTAATATTTTTTCCAAGTCCCCTTCACAACCCACACTGGTTCTTCTGCTACGTCAAGCTCCTTTGGCTCAACTTTTAAGCTCTCTATTAGCTTCTCGTTTATACTTACTCCTATTCCAGGCTTACTTGGCACTTTTACGTGTCCATTTTCAACTTTTGTCTCGTCATAAACAACATCTCTTTTCCACTGAGGGAACCAATCATAAAAGTTCTCAAGTAAATAGAGGTTTGGTGCAATTGATGCCATTTGCAATGAATAAGCATTTTGCACTGAGCCAAAAGCGTTATGAAAAGCAATTTCTACATCAAATGCTTCTGCCAGCGATATTACTTTCCTTCCTATTGTAATCCCACCAATATTGCATAAATCCGGTTGTAATATATTTACGAGTCCTTGAGAAACGTAAAAGGCTGTTTCTTTTAGACTTACTAATCTTTCTCCTAATGCAATGTTCAATGTTGTTGCTCCTCTATACTTCTTTAATCCCTCTATATCCTCGTGATGTACTGGTTCTTCCATAAACATCGGATTATACTTCTCAAGCCTCTTTGCAATAAGTATTGCACTATCTGCATTAAATCTACCATGGTGTTCAATTAAAATGTCAACTTCATCTCCAACAGCAATTCTCACAGCCTTAACTCTTTCCTCAGCCTCTTTTAGCCCTTTTTCATCAATCCAATTATAGTAAGGACCAAAGGGGTCAAACTTCAACGCTTTATAACCTTTCCTTACTACCTCTTTTGCTTTCTCAGCGAAGTCTTCTGGTGTTACACAGTCTTGGTACCAGCCATTTGCATAAACGGGAACTTCGTCTCTAACTTTTCCACCAAGAAGTTGATGGATCGGTGCACCTAGTTCTTTACCTACAATGTCCCATAAAGCTTGGTCTATTGCACTTGTTGCTGTTGCCGATTCAAAGGATCTTGCCAAATAAAAGTCTTGCTTATACCACTCTTGATAATTTTCTTCTGGTTTTCCCGCCTCTCTCCCTAAGTAACCTTTAGCTACTTGCTTTATTGTATTATATACATTAATAACTCTCAATGTGGGTACTGCTTCTCCATAGCCTACCTGTCCATCGCTTGTAGTTACTTTAACTAATATCATTACTGATGCCCAAGTAGCGCTCCCTTTTTCCGTATGCGCAAGAACTATAGGTTCTATTTCAGAAATTTTTGACATAAAGTAATTTCTCTTTATTCGTTTTTATTCTTTTTTATCTGTTTTGTCGTGTTGAATAACTAATTTTTTCCATAGGCACTAAGCTTTTCTTCAAAAACGCTGTCAACGTGATATATATTAACTTGAAAGAGAAATTAGGTGTGATTAGTTTAAAGTTATTCTTTAGCCAAAAACAATTTTAAATCAACAATACTATTATTTTATCCATGGAACAAGTTAATTATAACGAAATTTTTGAATTAATGGATTCTGCTAAGGAAATATTTAAATCCCAAGGACCGTTTGCCGGAGTATATAATGTTAAAAAAGTTGCATTTGTTGGTGATACTCACGGCGCAATAGATGTTACTCAGTACGTATTTAATGAGATCTTTGATAACGTTGACCTTCTAGTATTTTTAGGGGATTATGTTGATAGACAACCTCAGTTAGGCGTTCTTAATTTGATGACAATTTTAAAAATGTTTTTAAAATATAAGGACAAAATTGTTGTTTTAAGGGGAAATCATGAAAGTCCAATAACTAACATGTATTATGGTTTTTATGATGAAGTAGCTTTAGTATTTGGTGACGAAAAGGTCTATGAAAGATTTAAGGATTTCTTCTCTTATATCCCTTATTCAGCAGTTATCAATAATTACTTCTGTGTTCACGGAGGCTTGCCCGGTAAGGATGATAACGGAAGCTTGAAATTGGGAATTCATTCTGTCGATGAAGTGAAGACCTTACCTTATCCAGATGTTAATCCAGACAATCCAATAGCTTTTCAGCTCCTTTGGAATGACCCTAGAGAAGGACTAGGCGAGTTTGATTTTCTGCCTAATATTAGGGGTGAAGGAACTTACTATTTTGGAGAAAAAGTAGTAAATGAATTTCTTTCAGCTACCGGTTATCGTGGGATAATAAGGGCTCATGAAGCGGTTGATGGCTTTAGAATTGACATAAATAAAAAAGTAATCACTGTGTTTTCAAGTAGATACCATGGAGCATCTGCAGGAGTTCTTCTCTTGGATGAAGATAAAATAAAAAGGATATATCTTCACTTAGACGGTTCTATATCTACAGTTGACGGTCTTTAACACTCTTCATAAGCTTCCTTTATCAAATCCTCAGCTAACTCCTTGGGGGACTTTCATATTAGCTTTATAATTTTCGTGTATCACAATAATCTCAATATTTGTGCTTCCTTCTTCTTCCAAGTTAAATAGGCATAGAGTCTAGAGACTAGAGGTCTCACTAAATTTGTTACATCTAACGTTTCAAAGAGGGAAAATCCCTCAGAGTAAGTTGTTTTTAGATCCGAAATGTAGCCCAGCTCATTAAATCTGTGAAGTCCATTGCAAACTTATGGGGTAGTGTATAAGGACAGTTGTTGTAACACATTTTGCAATGGAAACATTCACCAGCAATTTCTTCAAGGTCGTTAAGTGTTAATTTTTTCGGCCTTTTTCCATCAGTAAATTTAAAGAGTTTAGGAAATGCAAAACAGTAATTGAACAGAGCTCACAGCCATGGTAAATTGATGCTTGTCTTATGAATTCAGAAAGGAGTTTAGATGAGTCAAAAAAGACTTGCCTTCTGAGTTTAGATTATACAATTAGATTGGTACCTCCTATTTGCCATAGATTCTCCTATAAATCTGTTCTTTAAGTTATCTGCAGTTTTGGTTCCTTTCAAGTTTGTCATTAATCTATTATAGTTTTTCTAAGTTAAAAACTTTTCCTATTTGACTTTTGATGTTAAATAAGAGTTCTTTTAATTTAATAAAAATTACCAAAATGCAAGGTCTAAAGCTATAGCACCGACGGCTTTTGCTACATCCCTTATGCTTATAACTCCTTTTACTTTACCTTCATGATCTACCACAACTAAATGTCTTATCTCCCTTGACGTCATCAATGCAATGGCTTCACTTATATCACTATTTTCCTCAATTGTAACTGGGTTTTGGCTCATAATTTCAGATACTGGTTTTTCCAAAGGTATATCATCTGCTACAGCATATATAATATCCCTTTCAGTAACTATTCCAGAAACTTTATTTGAATTATCTACTATAACTAAAGAACCAACCTCTTCCCTTTTCATTATTTTGGCTGCTTCTTTAATTGAAACTTTTTCGTTTGCTGTAACAGGTTTTTTCGTTATGAGTTGTGAAACAATCACAAATATAATTTATGTTACTCCTTTTTATTCTCTTCTTATAAGATAGTAGAATTAAACGTGGAGCAGTTTCGGCATAACTAAGATAGCAAACAGCATGAGAGCCAAAACTAAAACGCTAATCCCTACGTATATTTTGTCTTTCTCAGAAGCATATATCATTATTTGTTCTAACACTATGATAGGAGGAATTGAGATAAGAGCAATAACTCCGTAAAGCGTAATGGTTAGCGGGTTCTTAAAGTCTGTCAGACTTATGTTACTTGTATTAAACTTGTAGATATTTGCATTTGGATTTATTACTATAAAAAGAATCAAACCAGATACCACTAGTATAGAGGCAACAAGTACTCCGTATCTTAGAGTTGCAGTAATTATTTTTTTCTCATCCAAAAATTCCCAACCCCTTAAGAATTAGTTGGATTCCTAGCACAACAAGAACTAAAGTAAATATTTGTCTTAGCCTCCTGCTCATTAACTTATTCAAGAACCTTGAGCCTAAATTAGATCCAATAAAAACTCCGGGTATTGTGACACCAACAATTATAGGGTCAATTATTCCTAGTGACCAATAAACGCCGGAGCTTGTTGCTGCAGTCACTCCAATCATGAAGCTACTAGTAGCAGTACTAATTTTAAATGGTAAATTCATTCCCAAATCCATTGCCAATACTTTTAGTGCCCCAGACCCAATACCTAAAAGCCCAGAAACCAATCCAGCAACATACATTCCTAAAAGTCCAAAGGGATATCTTACACCATGATAATGAACTTCCTTTTTTAATGCTTCATCATAATACTTTCCGTGTAACTTTAGCTTTGCTGATAAACCATCTGGCTCAATGTAGTTAGGGATTTCTGCGCCCATTCTTATGAAATTTGGAATAACTGAAAAGATTAGAACAACACCAAATATGATATCAAGGAGAGAGAATAAATGTTCTTTTTCTACGACATATTCAAGAAACGAACCAGTTATTGCCCCACTTGTTGTCGCAATTTCTAATGCAATTGCAAGTCTCATATGGGCCAGTCCACTTTTTAAATACCTTGAGCCAGAAGAGGCTGAAGTGGCTATTGTCGATATTAAGCTTGCGCCAACCGCATAATCTATCGGAACTCCTAAAAATAAAACTAATATAGGGGTTAAAACTACTCCTCCACCTAAACCAGTAAGTGATCCTAGTAATCCTGCAATTATTGCGGCAAAAAACAACCAAGCTAGAAACGTTAAAAGCATAGAATATTAAAGATCGGTCACCATTTAAATTTATCCTTTTATAAAGCGAGGTAATGTAAATATTGTAAGTGTTAAGTTAGGGAGCACAATATATATAGTGTAAGGATAATATTTCTTTATTGTAAAGTCTACAATCTTATTCGAAACTCAGTAATCTGGGTAGCTTCTGAACTAAAAATCCTAAAAGCATTAAAAACAAACTATTACCTTGAATACCCCTAGACGGAGAATACAACTCAAATCGATATTTACGTACGATATTCTCACCCTTTTACCCTGTCCATATAATTATTAGAATTCCTTAGAACAAAAGTCTAGCCATAAAAATTTTTTAGTTTTTCAAGTTTTGGGCAGAATTTTACTTCCTAAATAAGATCCTAATTTAAATTTCAATAGTGTCAAACTTGCCGTTACTAGCTAAATATATCCAATAAAAAGAATTTCTAGCTTTCATATTAGCTCAAAGCTAATTCAGTCTAAGGAATACTGCGTACGGGTAGAGCTCATTAAAATAAACCAAAAATGCTGTTACTATATTATGGGATAAATAATGGGGTATACGTAGAAAAGTTCATTCTTGAGCGCTGAAAAGAGAACTACGAATTTAAATGCATCGAGTTTAAAACCATTCTCAATAAGTTAATTCGATGGAGGTTTGTAAGAGTAAAGAAGGCATAGTTGGTATTAAGTTTCTAGATAACAAAACTATCTCACTTATAAACAATTCTGTGGTAGAGATAATTCCAGAGAAATGTACTAGCATTAATATTGATATTAAAGAAGGAAAAGCTCTTTTTAAAGACTTAGAAATTCCTCTTCATTTAAAAGACCAAAAACTAAACTATCTTCGTCTATTGCATATGTTAAAAGGAGAAACCTCACACGAAATTATCTACTTTAAAAAATCTGTAGAGATTCACGTAGACACTAAGTTAAAAGACGTTAAAATAGGAAATGAGACCGTAAAATTTTCTCGCTTTTGCGGGAACTACGGCCTTCTTTTTCCCCACTATTGCATAGGTAATGAAACTTTTGCAATATTTGGAAAGAAAAAAGAAGATGTTATAACTGCTTTTAATGAGTTTCTACAGTTGTTAGAGATAGTTAGAAAAGTTTTATTAGAGTTAAGTTAGTGTAAAGCTTAATGGCTGAAAAACTGACAACGTATTACTCTTACGTATTAGGTCTTTCCATCGTTCTAATAGTTATTGCATTAGCATTAGCACCACTAGCTCCTATTGATGAACCAACACTTTTCCCTGGTTATGATTTGCAGATACCAGTTGGCATGTCATTTGCTGGATTTATCCTACTGATAACGTTTATAATAGTAACAATACTATTTTGGGGAACTAAAAACCTCTTTGTTAATACCATCATAGACGCGTCAGCTCTTTCATTTTCTATAATTAATTACATAAATTTTTATTTAATTGCCGTTATTTGGAAGCCATTTATGGCTATATTACCCCTTTTCTTTTTGATCAAATATGATGGAGTTGCGACATTGACTTTGGATTTTGGTCAAATTGCCTTAATAGTCTTCTTTTATCGTCTTTATAAGAATCTAAAAATAACAAGAAGAACTTTTAAGTCTATATGACTTTTTATTATGTCATGAGCTACAGACAAGAACTCTTCAAAATACTAACTGTAATAACAATATTAGCAGCAGTAGACTTTGTAGTAACATATATACTAAAGCTCCTTGTTGATATTGTTCCACAGATAGTAATCTATGAAGAAGGGATCGACACCGCAACTCATGTCATTATAATAGCAGTAGGTGGATATTTCGTCATAAGGTTCTTACAGCAAATTCTTTCATTTTCCCTTTACAATAGATTAGAAAAAGGCGTAGCAGGGACTGTAAAATTCGTTTTTGATATTGTTTTTTACACAGTACTTATTTTAGCAATTCTTGCTGTTCTCCACGTTAATCTCACCGGAGTCTTAGTAGGTGGTGCTGTAGGTGGTGTTGTTATAGGTTTGGCTGTGCAGACTGTAGTACAGAACTTACTTTCTGGAGTCCTAGTTACATCAAGTAAAACTGTAAAGCCTGGAGATCAAGTATTGTTAATCTCATGGATTTGGGGGGAATCCAATTATAGGCGAAGTAACTAAAGTAAGTGTCCTTTTTACTGAGGTAAAAAGCATAACCGGGAATATCATAAAAATACCTAATAGTGCATTTCTAGGTAATACTGTATTCCAAAAATTAGACGCAGAAAATTCTATCATTTATCCGTTAGATATAACAGTTAATGCAGATGTATCAGCAGAGAAAGTACTAGACAGAGTTAATGAAATCATGAAAGATAAAATAAGAGACAAGAAGATTAAGATATTCTTTAAGTCTAAAAATGGTGGTACGAACGTGTTTACCGCAATAATACAGTTTGAGAAGATCGACGAACTAAGAGAGTTAATAGACCTGGTAAATTCCTCGTTTGATAAAGCTTATTGGAGCGCTAAGTCGTCATAACAAGAAATATAAAGAAAAAAACTTTTACCTTAAATAAAAGTCCTCTCGGTTAACAACTATGCAAATTTGAAGTATGGGAATATTCCTTCATCAAGCATCTCTAGCCAGAAAGGTATTTTGTTGAGTGACTTTACCTTCTTTACTATCCTTACTCTTATGAACTTAGGTAGTGTAAATAGTGTTACTAATGCAAAGAGTATTGCTAAGAGTGATGCATAAATTGTAGGTAAGAATGGTGCAATTGCAAACAAAGCAGTAGCTACTGCATAGCCTACTAACCACATCGATATCTCAGTTAAAGTAACTTTAACTGAGTCTTTCAAGCTTTTGATCTTAATTCCGTCAATTCCTAAAGCTGTTAGCGCTTCAGATATCCCATAGAACATTGCTCCAAAGGGTATAATGTTATTTAGGGAAATTAATGAAAATGTTGTTAATGCTATTGCTAAGCCTCTTTTAGCTTTGCTTAAATACCAAGCTATTCCTATCCCTATGCCCTCTCCCAAAGCATAGACTATTGGTATTAAGCTCAAAGGTGTGTTCACATAGAGGTAGGGAAGAGCTATTGAAAGAGGAAGAATTGTAAATATTAAGGGAGAAAGATTTATTTTATTTTCTTTCCTTTCTTCAACACTCTCTTCCCTACCTCGGATCTCAACGTTGATTAGTGGCAATGCTGTTAGTGCCATGATCACTCCAGAAGTCATAAATATTCCCTTTAGCCCTAGTACAGCAATTATCTTACCTCCTATGAATGGTATAATAAGTGCTGGAATCATTGATATTGCCCAAACTTTAGCTACGTTATCTCGCATCAATAAGTAAAACACCGGTACTGATACCCAGTACATGCTATATAGTAATATTGATAATGACGCGATTACTACGTTGTTCGAGAATGATAGCAAGATTAAACCTAATCCGGAGGCGATTAATGAAGCTACTGTAATTTCCTTAACCCTAGTTGTAATTTTTGGTAAAAGTACATAAGCCAATCCAACAATTGAAGATAATATATATAAAATTCCTATATAATCTTCTTTAACAACACCCTTGAGAAAAACTGTTAGATAGGGTGAGTATAGATAGTAAGCAATTCCCCATAGTGTCCAAGACACTACTACAGCATTGGTAAAGCGCAATTCTTATCACCTCAATATCCCTCATTTCCCCTTCCTTATATTATATTTATTTTTAAACATATATAAATTTTTTCCTTTAGGGGAGTCCAGGCATGTGACACGCAATATATTTAGTATAAAAATCCAAATATTGCTAATATCATAATTTTTTGCTAATGATAAATAAGGTGACAATAAGAATAAACTAGGTTAAGAGAATTTAGTTTTTATAAACTCCTCATAATACTTTACAGCTTTTTTCAAATTCTCTACTTCATTTTCCTTCTCAGCAAGTTCTACATAAGCTCTGGCTAAGAAAAGATATTCTTTTTCTCTCTCGGCCAGTGTAATTGCTTGTTTTAAGAAATCCACTATTTTTGTCCTTTTGTATAATTCGTTTAGAAGTTTTATCCTATCTTGTGCATTTCCTTCCTTAGACTCCTCAAGTTTCTGCAGAGCCTCATAAAGTAGATCTGATCTGTAGAAAGATAGTCTATACAGAGCTCTAGCTTCTCCCTTTACGTCTTTCAATTCTCTAAAGATTTCTAAACCCTTCTCTATCTTTTCTTTGTCGTCATAAGAGATTAAAGCCTCAGCCAGAAGCCTCTTATTTCCTAGCATTTCTGCATACTTAACAGCTTTATCTAAATACTCCTTTTTCCCATTTCTTCCTAAAAAGATATAAACAGCTAAGAGATCTTCTGTCGGCTCATCAAAACTTTCTAAAATAGCTCTAGCTTCTTCGACATGTCTTAAATCACCTAAAGCTAAACAAACTTTTGCTAGAAGTCTTTGAGCATGCGTCCTTAAAGAGGTGTTTTCCAATTCCCTTAAGATCTCATATGCCCTTGAATGATCTTTTAATTTGAATAAAGCTAAAGCTAGGTTAAACTTAATTATGTTTTTATCCTCTTGACTTTTAGCTTTTTTCAATGCTTTTTCAAAGCTCTCCTTAGCTTTCTTATCTTCACCTTTCTCTAGATAAATTAAACCAAGCTGATTTAGGCACTGTACGTCTTCTCTTCCTTCTAATATAGCAATAGCCTCATCTAACTTTTTCTTGTCCTTGTTCTTTCTGTATTCCTCTAAAAGCTTCTTAGCCTTTATCGCTCGTTCGCTATCTTCCATACATATTTATAATACTCATCAGCAGTTATATTCCAATCGTATTTTAGTGACGACTCATAACTCTTTTTAGAAAGGTATTTAATTACACTTTCACTCCCAAGTAAGTAGTCAATCCTTTCTGCTGCTTTGTCAATGTCTTTGTAATTAACTAAATAGCCGTTAACGCCATCCTCAACTATCTCTGGAATAGAACCAGTTGAATATGCTACAACTGGAGTTCCACATGCATTTGCCTCAACAATTGTCATTCCCCATCCTTCGATAAACGAAGTAGAAAGGACTACCCATGAAGATTGATAGAGTTTTATCTTCTGGCTTTCATCTACTTTACCTAAATAGATGATATTTTTATCACCACTGATAGCTCTTTTGACTTCTTCCTCCATTTCTCCTCCGCCTACAATAAACATCATTGCTTTTGTTTTCAGTTTTTTGAAGATTTTTACAGCGTCCAGAGGATTCTTATAACTCTTAAGCCTACCGATCCACAAAATTGTAGGAATAGAGGCCTTTTCCCCAGGTTTATATATCTCATGGTCAATTCCGTTATAAATAACGTTGATTTTTGATTCATCTATCTTGAAGCGTCTAACCAACTCGTTTTTGGTAGTTTTAGATACCGAGATTATATATGGGTAGTTTTTGATGTATTTTTCTAAATGTCTAACTATGAATGCTGTAAAAGGACTTAACTCATATTTTACTACATCTTGATGAACGTGGTGGACTAATGCTATTGACTTTTTGTTCACTCGATAGGAGAAAAATGGCACA
>NZ_DBPRYF010000051.1:0-7055 GCF_059755235.1 Sulfurisphaera sp. | reverse complement strand
CGATTGGAAGAGCAAAGAGGTAAAGATAGACCCGAAGGATTTAATTATATACGAACTTCACGTCGGGACATTTACAAAAGAGGGAACTTTTCACTCAGCAATTGAAAAACTTGATTATCTAGCAGATTTAGGAGTTACAGCAGTCGAAGTGATGCCAGTTTTTCAGTTTCCCGGTAAAAAGGACTGGGGATATGATGGTGTTTTCATTTACGCAGTGCAAAACAGTTATGGCGGTCCTTACGCCTTTATGAAATTTATTGATGAAGCTCATCAACGTGGTTTAGCAGTTATTCTTGATGTAGTATACAACCATGTTGGACCAGAAGGTAACTACATGATCTCTCTCGGTCCTTATTTTTCTTCAAGGTATAAAACTCCCTGGGGTTTAACTTTCAACTTCGATGATGCATATAGTGACGAAGTGAGGAAATTTGTACTTGAGAACGTTAGGTTTTGGTTGGAAACCTTTCGTGTAGACGGTCTTCGTTTAGATGCTGTACACGCTATTTATGATTTTTCTCCTAAACATATCCTTGAAGACATTGCCGATCTAGCTCATTCCTTAGGAAAGTTTGTTATTGCAGAAAGCGATCTAAATGATCCCAAAATTATAAGAGATGATTGTGGGTATAAGAATGATGCCCAATGGACAGACGATTTTCATCATTCAATTCACGCTTATTTAACTGGGGAGAGAAACGGTTATTACTCTGATTACGGTTCTTTAGACGACATAGTTAAGACGTTTAAAGACGTTTTTGTTTATGACGGGAGATATTCTAATTTTAGAAAAAAGACTCATGGTGCAAAAGTAGGTAATTTAAATGCTTGTAAGTTTGTTGTTTATATTCAAAATCATGATCAAGTAGGGAATAGGGGTAATGGAGAAAGGCTATCAAACCTTGTAGATAAGGAAAGTTATAAGATAGCTTCAGCATTATATTTGCTTTCTCCTTTTATACCAATGATATTTATGGGAGAGGAGTACTATGAAAAGAATCCTTTCCTTTATTTTTCAGACTTCTCTGATCCTCAACTCGTTAGGGGAGTTAGAGAAGGTAGGCTAAGAGAAAATGGGCAAACAATTGATCCACAGTCAGACGATGCATTTGAGAAAAGTAAATTAAGCTGGAATATTGATCGAGAGTTATACACTTACTACAAGGATTTGATAAAAATAAGAAAAATGTACGGTAATGATTGTTCAAGGAAAGTTGACGTTAACACGGGAGATAACTGGATGTCATTGCTAATGGAAAAAATCCAGTTACTTGTGGCTTTTAAAAACACAAAAATAAAGTCCTTTACATCTGGTAATCTTCTTCTAACCTCTAGTAATTTCCCTAAAGATGTCGAAAAAGATAAAGAATATGAGGTAAAAAGAGGTATAGGTATTTATCTTAACAAAGTTTAAAAGTAGTTTGGCTAATTTTTACGTATGGTTTTTAGTTATAAGGATAGACCATTAAGACCCGGAGACCCCTATCCTTTAGGTGCTACATGGTATGAGGATGAAGATGGAGTTAACTTCGCCTTATTTTCTGAAAATGCTACTGGAGTTCAGCTTCTTTTATACTCTCCTGCAAACCAAAAATATCCTAAAGAGGTTATTGAAGTAAAACAAAGGACTGGAGACGTTTGGCATGTCTTTGTCCCCGGTATAAGGCCAAGTCAATTATATGCCTATAGAGTTGCTGGTCCTTATAAACCAGACCAAGGATTAAGGTTTAACCCTAATAAGGTCTTGATTGACCCTTACGCTAAAGCAATAAGTGGAGATGTTGTATGGAATGATGCAGACTTTGGTTATAAGATCGGTGATCCTAACCAAGACTTATCTTTTGACGAAAGACCGGATGACGAGTTTATTCCTAAGAGTGTAGTTATTGATCCAAACTTTGATTGGGATGATGACCACTATTTCTTTAAAAAGAGAGTACCTTTAAAAGATGTCATAATCTATGAAGTTCATGTTAAAGGTTTTACGAAACTCAGGCAGGACTTGCCAGAAAATATTAGGGGAACTTACCGTGGTTTAGCCTCCCGTCAAATGGTCGATTACCTAAAAGACCTAGGTGTTAATACAGTTGAGTTAATGCCAGTCCATCATTTTGTAGACGACAGATTTCTTGTAGAGAAAGGTTTGAGGAACTATTGGGGCTATAACCCCATAAATTACTTCTCACCGGAATGTAGATATTCCTCATCTGGATGCATGGGTGAGCAGGTAAAAGAATTTAAAGAAATGGTAAACGAGTTACATAATGCTGGTATCGATGTAATTATCGATGTAGTATATAATCATACTGCAGAAGGAAACCATTTAGGACCTACACTTTCCTTTAAAGGAATCGACAACACATCCTATTACATGCTAGACCCTAACAACAAGAGATATTACTTAGATTTTACTGGTACTGGGAACACGCTTAACTTAAGCCATCCTAGAGTTTTACAAATGGTTTTAGACAGTTTACGTTATTGGGTTTTAGAGATGCATGTCGATGGCTTTAGATTTGACTTAGCAGCAGCATTAGCTAGGCAACTGTACAGTGTAAATATGCTATCAACGTTTTTTGTAGCTATTCAACAAGACCCTATTCTGTCACAAGTTAAGCTTATTGCTGAACCTTGGGACGTAGGTCCTGGTGGGTATCAAGTTGGTAACTTCCCTTACATGTGGGCGGAGTGGAACGGCAAATACAGAGATACTATAAGGAGATTTTGGAGAGGTGACGCTATTCCCTACGAGGAGTTAGTGAATAGGCTAATGGGCTCTCCAGATTTATACGCAGGTAATAATAAGACACCTTTCGCAAGTATAAATTACATTACATCTCATGATGGGTTTACCCTTGAAGATCTCGTAAGTTATAATCAGAAACATAATGAGGCTAATGGATTAAATAATCAAGATGGGATAAATGATAACTATAGTTGGAACTGTGGTGTTGAAGGAGAAACTAATGATCAGAATGTTATAATGTGCAGAGAGAGACAAAAGAGGAATTTCATGATAACACTCTTCGTCAGCCAAGGAATTCCTATGATTTTGGGTGGTGATGAGATAAGTAGGACGCAAAAAAGGGAACAATAATGCTTTCTGTCAAGACAATGAAATAAGCTGGTTTAACTGGAATTTAGATGATAGGAAACTGAGGTTTCATGACTTTGTCAGAAGTATGATGTATTTCTATAAAGCTCACCCCATATATAGGAGGGCTAAATATTTCCAAGGGAAAAAGCTTCATGGATTACCATTAAAAGATGTGACTTTCCTAAAGCCAGATGGAAATGAAGTTGATGAGAATACTTGGAAATCACCAACAAATTTCGTGGCTTATATTTTGGAAGGAAGCGCTATAGATGAGATAAATGAGATGGGTGAAAGAATTGCTGACGACACTTTCCTTATAATTCTAAATGGTTCTCCCAACAACGTGAAATTTAAGTTCCCTCATGGAAAGTGGAGTATTGTGGTTTCTTCCTACCTAAGGGACTTAAGAGACGACGAGAAAACTGTTGAAGGCAGTAAAGAGCTAGAAATTGAGGGAAGAACTGCAATGGTATATAGGAGGATTGAGTACTGATGTTGTTATCAACTTATCGCCTTCAACCAATGAAATTTTCAGAAATTAGAGAAAAACTTGACTATTTCGTAAAACTAGGAATTACTCATTTATACTTATCTCCCGTTTTGAAAGCAAGACCAGGGAGTACTCATGGCTATGATGTTGTAGATCACACTGTTATAAATGAAGAACTGGGAGGAGAAGATGAGTATAGAAAATTAATAATTGAAGCTAAAAGGAAAGGATTAGGAATTGTTCAAGACATTGTGCCAAATCACATGGTAGTTCATCATACTAATTGGAGGCTAATGGATGTACTTAAGAAAGGTAAAGAAAGTAAGTATTACTCTTATTTTGATTTTTATGAAGAAGAGAAAATAAGGATACCAATACTTGGAGATAGGAATTTTAAAATAACATATGTGAATAACGAACCGTACATAGATTATTACGGGAACCTATTCCCCGTCAATGAACAAAGTAAAAAGTACCTGAATGACATCGAAACGCTGTTGAGAAACCAATATTATGAGTTAGTTGATTGGAAAGAATATCCTAGCTATAGGAGGTTTTTCGCTGTAAATGAGTTAATTGCAGTTAAACAAGAGAATGACTGGGTTTTTGAAGAATCTCATAGGAAAATTTTGTCTTTCGATATAGACGCATTTAGGATTGATCATATAGATGGTCTATTTGATCCAGAGACATATTTAAAAAAACTAAAGAGTAAGATTGAAGATAGACAAATTTTTGTTGAAAAGATCTTATCCATTGACGAGAAATTAAGATGGAATTTCATTGAAGGAACAACTGGCTATGATTTTCTAAATTATTCTAACTTTCTTTTTACTGATAATGAGGATAGACTAACGGAGATTTATAAGAGAATATGGGATAAGGATCTAGATGAAATAGTCGTAGAAACTAAAAAGAAAATAATTGATACTATGTTTAAACATGATATCGAGAGACTAGCTAACATGCTTGGTGTTTCTTATGAAGAATTAAAGAACTTTCTTTCTTGCTTAAAAGTATATAGAACGTACATTACTGAGGAAGATAGAAGAGACGAGGAAATTGTAAAGCAGTGTAGTCCTAAAGTTTATGAAGCAATGAAAAAGAACGTTAAAGTATTCATGAAGTTGCAACAATATATGCCTGGTGTTTTTGCAAAGTCTTATGAGGACACGGTACTATTCATCTATAATCGCTTAATTTCTCTTAATGAAGTAGGTACTAACTTAAAACACTATTCAATATCTTGTGATGAGTTTCACAAGTTTAACTTATCTAGGGTTGGATCATTTTCTTTTAATGCAACTTCTACTCACGACACTAAGTTTAGTGAAGATGTTAGGATGAGAATAAGTGCAATTTCAGAAATCCCAGATGAATGGGAGAAGAAGGTAAACGAATGGCATGATATTTTAACTCCTTCAATTGACAGAAATGATGAATATAGGCTTTACCAGACTTTAGTAGGAAGTTTTGAAGGATTTAATGAGGAATACAAGGAAAGGTTAAAAAATCACATGAGAAAGGCACTTAGGGAGGCAAAAGTTCACACAGATTGGGTAAATCCTAATGAAGAGTATGAAAATAAGGTCTTTTCTCTGATAGATAAGATGTTTACCAATGAGAAATTTAAGGAGAGTTTTCTTGAGTTTGAGGAAAAAATCGATGACATGGGCAAGATAAAGTCCTTGTCCTTAGTTACACTAAAGGTAACCTCTCCCGGAGTAGCTGATTTCTATCAAGGATTGGAGAACTTTAGGTATTTATTAACAGACCCAGATAACAGAAGACCAGTTACTTTTGATCAGCTTCCAGAGAAATATAGTGAAGACCTTTTTGATAACGGAAAGATTAAGGCACATTTAACAAGAGTCTTACTTAACTTAAGAAATGAAATGGAAGATTTCTTTATAAAATCAAGTTATAAGCCTTTATCATTGCCTAAAGGCTTGTGTGGATATTTAAGGGGTGATAAAGTCCTTGTGATAGTAAAAACGTTGACATATGTTACAAAAGAAATTGAGCTAGATGATGAATATACTGACGTTATTACTGGGGAAAAAGTAAGAGGTAAAGTTAGAATAGATAAACTACCTTTAGTTTTTATCAAATAATCTCTTTGGAAGGTCATAAAATGATTCCTTGTTGTAATTTTCTCTATTTTCTTCTAATACGTCGGCTAAGTCCTTGCCATTATAAGGACTCCCACTTCCGTAGATTTCTCTCTTTTCTGACGGTTTTTGTGTAATATAGTATACTCTGTCATTTTCTAATTTTTCCTCCGTGTCCGCAAGAACTAAAAGCACGTTGTATTGTAAAACTTTCTCTATCTCTTTTACGTTTGGTCTATGAATAACAATTGGTAAATTATGATCTTCTGCAAATTGATATACATACTCCAGTTTTTTATCCAGTAGCGAAAAACCATGATGTTGAGGATGAAGAACTATGCCACGGATTTCGTGGTCATATTGTCTTTCTAACTCTATTTGAGGAGGAACCCTGCATTTAGGATTATAGATACCTAATCTCAAGGTGTAATCTCTTCCTTTGCTCCATAAATATTGCTGATAAAAACCATCAACACAACATTGGCACGAGTATTTATAAAGAGGGTTTAAGACAATTTTTTCTATTAAAAAATCATCAAATTCTAGTTTTAAATCTTTAACATAACTATACAGTTTTATCCCATAAAAAGTAAGGGAATCTATTACTTTTTTCACAAGAAATGAATTGTTACTATTCCTAAAAACGCTAATATTAGGTCAATTATCACTAATATGACAAGCGCTAATATAGCAATTAAGAACGCTCCACCCCATCCAGTATCAAAAAGGGCTTTAAACACTCCTAATACTCCTATAAAACCAAATAGTAAACCTAAAGTTCCAAGTATTGGAAGACCTATTGCTAATCCTATTGCGGTAAATATGGCAAGAATTATAGCAAATACTATTATTCCTCCAAGTGTTGCTAACATTGCTCTAGGAAAAGAGGAATGTCTACTTACTGCCTTTGACGCTAACCATACTGGTATCGAGGCTATTATCCAGCCTAATATAAACGCTATTATTTCTCCTACTAATGTGCCATGAATAATTGGATGCATACAAATAGAATGAGATTGAAACTTTTATTACTTACTTTCACTTTCTTTCTTTTCTTCCTTCTTCTCTTGTTTTTCTTCCTTCTTAATCGGTTTTATTTTCTCTGGTTTTATATCAAAATATACTTTTGCATCCTTTCCTTCACATTGTTTTGTGTACAAATTCTCAGCCTTGTTTAATTGGCCACATTTCGCCTCATATTTTTCTGCTACTTCATCAATGAACTTTCTAACATTTATCAATTTCCTAAATTTAATCCCTTCAATTTCTAGTGTTGTATCTGTCAAAGTCGCCTTTATACCATTAACCTCTATTACCTTACTTTTGCCTTGAAGTACACCTGTCTCTATACACATCT
>NZ_DBPRYF010000050.1:0-4355 GCF_059755235.1 Sulfurisphaera sp. | reverse complement strand
TTAGCCTCTTCTTTAATTCCATTTAAAATACTTTCTCCGATTTCTTTTAAGTATTTGTTAACTATCCATTCTTTTTCTCCACTATATTTGACTTCAACGGTAACTAAATTTTTTTCTTCTTTTATAGATATAGAAATTTCGAATCTGTTCTTTCTTTCCGATCCAAGTTTGTATGTACTAGATCCATCTGTGTTTATTTTCCCTTCTATTTCGAATTTATCCTTAAATGAAAATAGTAAAAATCTTGAGAATCGCACAGTTATTTCATTTCTTCCTCTTTCTACCTGATAAGGAATGTAAGAGAGAATAAAATCTGGATCTTTTATAATACTAGATAAAGCCTTGATATCAGCATCAACTTTTTCTTCAATTATGTAACTCTTCATATATCTCATTATACAGTGTATGCTTTATAAAAGTTCTTTACAAAGAAGTTATGAAAAAACCTTAAATACAGTTAATTGTAATTATATAGTATTAAAGATTAAATCAACGCTCTTGGAGAAAGATTCGAAGAAGTAATAATAAATGATATAACTATAAGTATAGTATAAGTATAGTAAGATTTTTAGCACATAAATATGCAAACTATTGTTGTTCACTTACCTCAAGTAGTTTTACTTCTCCCTTGTATGTAGGATCGATTTCATTATATATTATCTTTCCATCTTTAAGTTTTATCAGATAAACTCTATCTTTAGCCTCTATTTTTGCTGTTATTTCTTTTCCTAAGCTATATTGAACTAATTTTTCCATTATATCAGATATATCAGCAAACTCTTCTTCGAAAGTTTCCTCTTCTCTTATTAGCTTAATAAAGCCAGAATATGTAAGAAGCTTTGTTAGAAATGAAGTTGAATCCTCTTCCTCTACTTTCTCTAGTTTCCCGTTGTTGAACGTAAGTGTATAAAGATTTTCATTCAAATCAATAACTGCAACTATTTCTTTACCTCTACTATCTTCAGTTAATTTCTTAAATAATTCTTGAGAAGTAAAAACTTCTTCTTTCTTCTTGTAATATTCTTGAATTTTATCTCTAAAGTTCTCAAGAAAACTTTTCATCGGTGAAGGTGCTAAAAATTCTAATGGGCCTTGATATTGTCCTTTAACTGAGACTACTATGCCTCTTCTGTTCTCTAAAACCTCAACAATAAACCTAAACATAGCTTTAGGAAAATCCATATAGCCTTCATGAATGACTTGGCTAGGGAAAATTGTTCTCTTCATCTTAAACTTAAAATTCATAAATACCTTAAACTTTGCAATGTACTCCTCCTGATTGATTATTTTGATATCTTTTAAAAACATCCAAAATTTTGGTAGGTTTACTGGACTGGCTACGAGCATCATAAATTCTTTTTTACTAACATTCAACGTGAATGTGATTTCTTTTTCTATCATCAAAAATATTTTAGTTTACTTTCTATTTAAAACTTTTCTTTATTTAATTTTCGATAAACGTAAACATAGCTTTAGAAATCTTTTAAATTGTTTAAACGATATCTTTTATTGCAATGTCAGACAAAAAGAAAAGGTCAAGTATAACTTATGGAGGATACGAGAAAGCACCTAACAGAGCTTTTTTAAAAGCTATGGGACTTACTGATGAAGATATAAATGCAAAGCCTATTGTAGGAGTTGCAGTATCTTGGAATGAAGCTGGGCCTTGTAACATACATTTACTAGGATTATCAAACGTAGTAAAGGAAGGTGTTAGAAGTGGCGGAGGAACTCCTAGAGTTTTTACGGCACCAGTAGTCATCGATGGAATAGCAATGGGAAGTGAAGGAATGAAGTATTCATTGGTGAGCAGGGAGATCGTAGCAAATACTGTAGAATTAGTTGTTAATGCCCATGGGTATGATGGCTTTGTGGCTTTAGCTGGGTGTGACAAAACTTCACCCGGAATGATGATGGCAATGGCTAGGTTAAATCTTCCTTCGATTATAATGTATGGAGGAACTACACTACCAGGTAACTTTAGAGGGAAGCCCATAACAATACAAGACGTTTATGAAGCCGTAGGTGCTTATTCGAAAGGAAAAATAACAGCTGAGGACTTAAGATTAATGGAAGATAATGCAATACCGGGTCCAGGGACTTGTGGTGGACTATATACCGCAAACACAATGGGTATGATAACTGAGGCTTTAGGACTGGCTTTACCCGGGAGCGCATCACCACCAGCTGTTGACTCTGCAAGGACTAAATATGCTTATGAAACGGGGAAGGCATTGATGCAAGTGATGGAGATTGGATTAAAACCAAGAGATATATTAACATTTGAGGCTTTTGAAAACGCTATTACAACATTAATGGCATCTGGAGGATCCACAAATGCGGTACTTCACTTATTGGCTATTGCTCATGAGGCCGGAATCAAACTAACGTTAGACGACTTCGATAGGATAAGCATGAGAACACCAGAGATTATGAATCTAAAGCCTGGTGGAGAATATGCAATGTATGATTTACATAGAGTTGGAGGTGTTCCCGTATTATTAAAGAAACTGTTAGATGCTGGCTTACTTCATGGAGATACGATAACTGTTACTGGAAAAACACTGAAACAAAACCTAGAAGAATACAAATTACCTAACGTTCCTCATGATCATATAGTAAGAGATGTAAAGAATCCATTCAACCCTGCTGGAGGGATAAGAATTCTCAAAGGTTCTTTAGCTCCAGAAGGCGCTGTAATAAAAGTATCTGCAACTAAGGTCAGATATCATAAGGGGCCTGCTAGAGTGTTTAACTCAGAAGAGGAGGCATTTAAAGCTGTCCTAGAAGAGAAGATACAAGAAAATGATGTTGTTGTAATCAGATATGAAGGACCTAGAGGAGGTCCTGGTATGAGAGAAATGTTAGCAGTAACTAGCGCTATAGTAGGTCAAGGATTAGGTGAAAAAGTTGCCTTAATCACAGATGGAAGGTTTTCCGGAGCTACCAGAGGAATAATGGTGGGTCATGTAGCTCCGGAAGCTGCAGTAGGAGGGCCAATCGCTTTACTGAGAGATGGCGATACAATAATCATTGATGCGAATAACGGAAGACTTGAGGTAGATCTACCTCAAGAGGAATTAAAGAAAAGAGCTGATGAATGGACTCCTCCACCGCCAAGATATAAGAGTGGACTATTGGCCCAGTATGCTAAACTAGTCTCATCTTCCTCTATGGGGGCTGTACTTTTAACATAAACCGTTTTTTGCTAAATTGTAAAGCTTATATTTTTAAAGTAAGCTTATATTTTTGAAATTCATATAACTAGATGATACTCATGAGGAGAACTCTAAAAGCTGCAATATTAGGAGCAACTGGACTAGTGGGGATCGAATATGTAAGAATGCTATCAACTCATCCGTACATTAAGCCTGCATACTTAGCAGGAAAAGGATCTGTAGGAAAACCGTATGGAGAGATCGTAAGATGGCAAACAGTAGGTCAAGTTCCTAAAGAAGTAGCAGATATGGAAGTAAAACCAACAGATCCGAAATTAATGGATGACGTTGATATTGTCTTTTCACCATTGCCACAAGGAGCAGCTGGGCCTATTGAAGAACAATTTGCAAAGGAAGGTTTCCCAGTAATTAGTAACTCTCCAGACCACAGATTTGACCCAGACGTTCCATTACTTGTACCTGAGCTAAATCCACACACAATAAGCCTAATTGATGAACAGAGGACAAGGAGAGAATGGAAAGGATTTATTGTAACAACTCCATTATGTACAGCACAAGGAGCAGCAATACCATTAGGTGCAATATTTAAAGAGTTTAAAATGGATGGTGCGCTTATAACTACAATTCAATCTTTGTCTGGTGCTGGTTACCCGGGTGTTCCGTCACTAGATATAGTTGATAATATATTACCACTAGGAGATGCTTATGATGCTAAAACAATTAAAGAAATATTTAGGCTATTAAGCGAAGTAAAAAGAAACGTAAATGAACCAAAGTTAGAAGATGTAAGCTTAGCTGCAACTACACATAGAATTGCAACAATAAACGGCCATTATGAAGTATTGTATGTATCGTTTAAAGAGGAAACTCCGAATGAAAAAGTTAAAGAAGCTTTAGAGAATTTTAAGGGAGAACCACAAGAACTAAAACTACCCACTGCGCCATCAAAACCAATTCTAGTGACTAACGTAGATAATAGACCACAAGTTTACTTCGACAGATGGGCTGGTGATATCCCCGGAATGAGCGTAGTAGTAGGTAGAATAAAGCAAGTTAACAAGAGAACGATAAGAATGGTATCATTAATGAACAATACTGATAGAGGGGCTGCTGGAGGAGGAATATTAGCTGCTGAGTTATTGATGGAGAAAGGATACCTAGAAAAGTAAATTTTTT
>NZ_DBPRYF010000005.1:0-31513 GCF_059755235.1 Sulfurisphaera sp. | reverse complement strand
TTGATTATTAGGCAGTATTTGCCGATACCGAAACAGACAGATAATGAATTTTGGACAGTAGAGAGAATTGAGCATATTCGTAAACTTGCATTAACTGGTAAACCTCAAAAAATTTTTCCCCAGTGGAATTCTTTAAGGATTCTAGATAGAGTTCACTTCAAAAATGAAGATCCAAAGATAACAGATTCACCGAGAGGAAAAACGGTAACGAAAATTGCAGGAATAGAAATGTCTGCCCCCCTTTATCTTGGAGACATGTCTTACGGAGCGTTAAGCGGAAATCCTAACATTATAATAGCTAAGGCTGCTGATATAACTGGTACTTTGGCAGGTACTGGTGAGGGTGGTCTTCACCCTGAAGTCGCAAAATCAAAAAGGATTTTTGTTCAATGGGCTTCGGCTAGGTTTGGTGTTGACTTTGATGTTTTAATGCATGGTGCTGCGATAGTTATTAAGGTAGGTCAAGGAGCAAAGCCTGGGATTGGTGGTCATTTACCTGGGAGTAAAGTAACTGAGCCTATTTCTTTTACTAGGAGAATTCCAGTGGGCATAGACGCTATTTCACCTGCACCGCATCATGATATTTACTCTATTGAGGATTTGGGTCAAAGGATTGAAGCTTTAAAAGAAGCAACTGGTAAACCCATTTTCGTTAAAGTAGCAGCTACGAATTACACTCCTTATATAGTCTCTGGTGTTGCAAGGATGGGGGCTTCCGGTGTTATTATAGACGGTCATGGTGCAGGTACTGGAGCTACTCCTATAGTTATTAGGGATAACGTTGGTATTCCGATTGAGTTAGCTGTATCTTCCGCAGATAAGGTGTTAAAACAGCAGGGGATGAGAGATAACTTCACTATAATTGCCGCTGGTAGAGTTGCGGATGCTACTGATGCTGCTAAGTTGATGGCTTTAGGTGCAGATGTTGTTAGTGTTGGTACTGGTGCTTTGGTAGCAATGGGCTGTGTAATGGTTCATAAGTGTCACATTGGTTCTTGTCCTACTGCTCTGACCAACAAGATTGACGGTACTAGAGAGATTGACATGGAGTTTGGTCTAAAAGTTTTATTGAACTACATTCAAGGTTTCTCTCTAGAACTATCAAATATCCTTGATAACCTGGGTCTTTCTTCAATTGACCAACTTAAGGGTAGGAGAGATTTGCTTTATGGGAAAGGACTATCTAGGGAAACTCTTTCTGTTTTAGATATTGAGGGAGAAGAGGAGGAGCTTCCTCCCAAGCTCGGTGAGTTGTGGTCTAGGAGAAGAAAAGTATATTTACATGAACTTGCAAACAAAGGTGATCCAGTAATTACGAGTATGGGTAGTACGGCTCCTCCAGATGTTGAGAAACCCGCAAGGATTGTTGATTGGTTAAGAAGTGATGGCGCACAAGTAACTAGACCATCAATTGATCCTTACAGAGAGGACATTGACACTAGCTTTTACTTAGCTAATGGTAGAGTGTATCTCTCCTTACCAATTATTTTTGATATTGTGGACGCACCAGAAGATGTCAAAAATGCTCTTCAATGGGCTTCTCTTGCCTTAAGTTCTGCCGTCTTTACAGATGTTACAACTCCTTACTATGAAGAGATATCAATAAGTTATGACGGGAATGGAATAATGAAGTGGAGCAGAGAATATGAAAATGGTAGCTACATTTTACTTCCAAGCAATGAAGAGGCTGTTGAAGAAGTAGTAGAACTAAAGGGAATTCCGGGATTCATAATAGATGAAGACCTCGGTAACCAAGATCTTGAAGTTGTTATTTCTGAAATTGACACTAAGTTAAAGAGGATGGGGATTAGAAAGAAGTTTGACTTAATTGCAAAATCCTCTAGGATAAGGGATTCTGGAGACGCATTTAAATTCGTTGCTCTAGGAGCTGACTCTGTTATTATGTCTTACAAGGTGTTTGATGTTGCTCTTGGAGAGGGAAGTAAAACAGATTTAAAGGGTAAAGCCTTTAACATGATTTCAGGGTTTAAGAAGGAGGTAGCTCTGTTAGCTGGTGCTGCAGGTATTTATTCTGTTCAATCTACTTTAACGGGTAATAGAGAGTTGTTAAGGGCTGTTAACTTGAATTCATATCTATTACAAAAATTAAGGGTAAAGGTAGCTGGTTCTTTATGATCCATCCTTCTGGTTGCGGAGTCTTAGGAGTTTTAAGGAAAAGGCAAGGTAGAAAAGTAAAAGGGGTTGAAGTAGTTAATGGTATAGAGAGGGTTAGGTATAGAGGTAGTGATAGGGGAGCTGGTTTTGCTGTCTTTGATAAGGATAGAGGGAACAAATACGTACTAAAGGTATTTTATGAAGGAGATCCTGCATCTCTAAAAAGCACTTTAGAAGGACATGGGATTAAAGTCGACAAACAAGAACTAGAGTATGCTGATGCTGAGGTTTGTGATTGCAAGTATTACGTCACTTTAGATAATATAACTTCAGCCAAGAAGGCTTTTAGAAATATAAATGAAATAATATGGTCTCAGAGGAAAGGAAGGCTGTATAGTTTTGGTTCTACTCTGGAAGTGTTTAAGGGTGTTGGCTATCCTAAAGATGTTGCACAAATGTATAAGGTTGAGGAGTATGAGGGTGATTTATGGTTAGCCCACACTAGACAACCTACTAACTCCCCAGGGCATTACCCCTATTGGTCTCATCCTTTCTCTACGTTTAATATAGCGATTGTGCATAATGGGGATGTAAGCTCTTTTGGAGCTAATTTGGAGTATTTGTTAGAAAGAAACTGGGAAGGGTTTGTTGGGACAGACAGCGAGGTTATTGCATTTCTCTTTGAAGAACTCATTTCAGAAGGATTTTCGGTTGAAGAAGCTACTAAGATCTTGGTAAACCCGTCTAGGAGATTCAGCACTTTCTCAAAGGATCTTGATTATTATTATAGGAATGCAAGGCTTGATGGTCCTTTTACTGCTGTGATTGGTTATGACTCTGGAGATGATTTGTATTTAATTGCTTTAGCTGACAGGTCTAAGTTTAGACCAGCAATTATAGGTGAAGATGAGAATTTCTATTATGTTGCCAGTGAGGAGAATGAAATTAGGGAGATTAACCCTAATGCAAGGGTGTGGACTTTAAAGCCTGGCTCTTATTTCATAGCTTCTCTAAATCGTGGAGTTATTAGTTATGGGAGGGATGAAGATGAACTAAAGAGCTTCTCTCCTCCACCTTTGTTCACTCCAGAAAAATATGACATAAATGCTAAGAATATTGATTACAAGGAGCTAAACAGTCTGATTATTCATGAGGTTAAGAAGGGGAAAAATGAAGTTAATGTTGCAAATGTTATGGGTCATCGTTACATTGGCATAAACTTTAAGAGATTTGGCATACACGGCGTTAGAGTTAATTTATACGGCGTTGTTGGTAATGTCTTAGCTAACTTAAATGAAGATAATTATTTCTATGTTTACGGAAATGTTGCCGATGACTGTTGCGATACAATGCATGGGGGGAAAGTTGTAATTTATGGTGATGCAAGAGACGTCTTAGCTCAGACTTTTCAAAATGGTAAGGTGTTTGTGAAGGGAAATGCAGGTAATAGAGTTGGCATACAGATGAGGGAGTATAAGGATAGAAGACCATATTTGGTAATAGGGGGAATGGTTGATGACTATCTAGGTGAATACATGGCTGGGGGAGTCATAGTAGTTCTTGGTACTAATGTTAACAAAGAGCCAGTAGGTAACTTTGTAGGTACGGGTATGGTAGGTGGAAGGATATATATACGTGGCAGAGTTTCTCCCTCAAAAGTGGGTTTGCAACCACCTAGGACTGAAGTTGTAAAATTGTTAAAGGCTTTAGTATTAGACAGCTTGATTGACGAGGACACCTATGAAAAATTAAGGGAAAAGGAGTATATTGAAGTTATGGATGTACTGGAGGGTAAAGCAAAGGAATACGCTAAGAGACTGTTCGAAGAAAAAGTAGGTATTCCAAAGGTTGAGTATAGGGAACTAACTGAAGAAGAGATAAAGGAGCTAACGCCAATAATGAAGGAGTACAGCTCAGATATGGGAAGTGACTATGTCGAATATTTAAAAGAAAAGTTCACTGTTATAACATCAAGAGGAAAACTTTAATAATTGACCCTCGTATTTTTACTTTTGACTCTTTAATTTAAAAATTTTTATAACATGAAGGGTATTATTATTATGAGTTGTATTTTACTCTGGTAAAAATTGTCGGTAGGGGTGAAGTAGCTGGTAAAATTTCCTCGTTACTTTCTAGTTTAGGTTATATCACGTCTAATGAGAAGTCTAATTTATACATAGTTGTAGGAGAAATAGAGAAAGCATTAAAGTTTGCAGATAAAAAATCTGTTGGCTTAATTTTTGTGTCAGAGGATGGAGAATACGTAATTCCTTTAAAGGGCGAAAGTAAGGGTGTATCCTTCATTTCCTCTATTATTGCAGATTTCTTGAATGCAAATCTTATTTCAACGTCTAAGTTTTCTCAGCAAGGTTTACATAGTGTTGAGGAGTTTGCTTGGATTAATGCTTTGTTCACTAAAGATAAAGACAAAATAAAAGAACTAAATAGAAAATTGCTGGAAAGGAAGAGGCTTTACATTTATGCTGATGGCATGCCTTTAGTTACTCCAGAAGAGTATGTCAAAATTGAAGTACCGTGTGAAGCGGATATAGTGATCGGTGAGGGTAAATGTGGAGAAGTTGTCTTAAAACCAATAAAGATGATTGTTGGTCTTCATTACATTGAAAAGATTCCAACAGAAGTTTTGCTTTATTCAATAAAGATGACTATGAAGAGTCTTTTTATCAATGAAAATAGGGTTGACGTTATTCTTACTCCAGTCAATGATAATAGCATAAAGCAAATTAGCAAAATACTGAACTCCGAACATAAAGTGATAAATGCTGATACTTGTGAAGACATGTTATACAGTTATGGGGGAAGAATTCTCTTAAAAAGTACTAGAAGAGCTTACGGAGTTTTTTCATGCCTAGCAGGGTTATATCTTTAAATGTGGAAATAATATATAACTACGTATGAAAGTTTACAATGAAATCCTTGACGGGTATATTGAAGTTCCAAGATCTATTAGTAAGATTGTAAGTTTAGATCCTGGAACTACAGAAACGATCTTTATGTTAGGTTATGGAGATAAAGTTATTGGAACCGATGCGTTTAGTTATAGACCTGTAGAGGCTAAAAAAATTCCTAAGATAGGGAGCTATATTCACGTAAATATTGAGTTTTTAGAGAAAAATAAACCAGATGTCATATTTACCACTACTGGTGCTCAAAAAGAGTTAACTAAAAAACTACTAAATCTAGGCTTTCCGGTCTATCCAGTTGGTATAGCAACTTCTGTCTCAAGGATACTTAACAACGTCATTATTATATCTAATGTGATTGGTGCTCTGGAGGAAGGAAGGAAGCTTTATTCTGATTTACTTCACTTACTTTCATCTTTACATAGAAGAGTATCTAAAAGAGTTAAAGTATATGTCGAGTTCGATTTGGGAGGACCTATAACTCCTGGATTTCCTACACATGTAAGTGATGCTATTTATCATGTCGGTGGTAAGAACATCTTTGATTATAAAGAAGATGCCTATTTTATGCCTGATCCTAAGGAAATTCTTTCTCAAGACCCAGACGTAGTAATCTATGAGCCTAAATTGTATAAAGATTATGAGGTAGAGAGGTTTAAGAACAGCTTAGCACAGAGGGGGCTAGAAGACTTACTGAAAAAACCTATACTATTTACAAAAGGCGATTTCCTCGCTCATCAAGGGCCTAGCTTTATAACTGAAGGTGTTAGATGGTTATTTTCTTCTCTTGAACCTTTTACTAAGACCAATTTTATTAACGAGTAGTGCTATTGCACCATAGTCAACTGCTACCACTCCTAATGCTATGAAAAATTCACTTACTGTAGTTACTACCGCTCCCCAGATGGCAGTGGTTTCTGATATTTTATCATGACTTATGGTGAAACCACCACAATCTGGTTCTCAGCGGCTACACTCCAGCCCCTCACAGTAGCATCTCCCTCTCTGTCGCCAGAGAGTTCACCGACCTGATGGTCTTGGAAACTGGAGCCCACTGAATAATACGTATTGTACATCTCGTATTTAGGCTTATCTATCAATCATTCTAAAACACCATATTTCATATCAAACCATTATAAAAAACGAAACTGTTTCTGTACCCCTAAAAGTGAATACAAGCTACTTAAGTCACTATATGGGAATACTCCATATCTAACTGTAACGCTCTGAGTTGTATTGGTTGGATTTGCAACAGCTATAGAATAATTCCCTGGGTAGACTTTTGTTATTAGTACTTCTGAATTGTTTGCTATTAATCCAGAAGTATTAATTACTTGTAAGTAAAGGGTTGACGAGTTACTAATGAGATATATAGTATTGTTTGTGTTGTACTTAAAGTAAAACTATTACACTCTTTTGCGGAGGTATTTATATTTCTTTATAATTATTCTTCAGGGTTTTTCCCCATATCTCTATAATGTGGAGCATATATAGGTGTTAATAGATATACGCCTAGAAATATAACAATTAACAATGCACCTACGGTTAAAAATAAATAGTATCTGTTCATGATTCTTCCACTTCTAACTATAAAGTTTTTAAGCATAGATAATAAGAGTATCCCATGACCGGTGTTTACGAAATCTGTTGAGGTATTGGACACAACCTTAAGGGATGGAGCACAATCCGCGAATGTCTCTTTCACTTTAAATGATAAAATAAGAATAGCTTTAGCGCTGGATGAACTAGGTATAAATTATATTGAGGCTGGATGGCCAGGGTCAAATCCGAAAGATGAAGAATTCTTTAAGGAGATAAAGAAATACTCTCTTTCAAATGCAAAGATTGCTGCTTTTGGTAGTACAAGGAGAAAGGAGTACAATTCGAAAGAAGATCCCAACTTAAATGCAATAATAAAGGCTGATGTAGATGTTGCAGTACTTTTTGGAAAGTCATGGATCCTTCACGTCACAGATGTATTAAAAATAAAACCAGAAGACAACATAGAGATTGTTTATGATAGCATAAGTTACTTGAAGAGTCATGGTCTTAAAGTAATATTTGATGCTGAGCACTTTTATCAAGGCTTCAAAGAGGACAGAGATTACGCTTTAAAGGTTGTAAAAGCTGCTGAAGAGGCTAAGGTTGATGTAATCGCTTTAGCAGATACGAATGGCGGAAGTTTACCTTATGAGGTATATGAGATAACTAAGATTGTAACGAGTGAAGTTAAAACTAAAATAGGTTTACATATGCATAATGACTCTGGGTGTGCTGTTGCTAACAGCTTAATGGGTGTATTAGCTGGTGCAAGGCACGTGCAAGGTACTATAAATGGTATCGGTGAGAGGACTGGAAACGCTGATCTAATACAGATTATACCTAACCTAGCGTTAAAGATGGGGTTTGAAGTTCTTAAAGGAAGAGAAAGTTTGAAGAAGCTTAGAGAAGTTTCTAGACTTGTATATGAATTAGCCGGACTTCATCCTAATCCCTATCAACCTTATGTTGGTGATTTTGCATTTACTCATAAGGCTGGAGTACATGCTGACGCTGTAATGAAAGTTACAAGGGCTTATGAACACATAGACCCCTCTTTAGTAGGCAATTCAAGGAGATTTGTGATCTCCGAGTTATCAGGCACCTCTAACTTGGTAACATATCTTGAGAACTTGGGATTAAATGTCGATAAAAAGGACGAGAGATTAAAGAAAGCACTAAAGAGAATAAAAGAGTTAGAAAATAAGGGTTATAGTTTCGATTTAGCTCCAGCCTCAGCAGTTTTAGTTGCACTACAAGAACTAGGTTTGTACGAAAAGAAAATTGACGTAGAATACTGGAAGGTAATAAATGAGAGTGGTAATTTATCAATAGCGGTAGTGAAGGTTAACGGTCAGCTAGAGGTCTCGGAGGGAGTCGGTCCAGTAAACGCGGTAGATTTAGCATTAAGAAAGGCATTACAAAAAGTCTATCCAGAAATAGGTAATGTGAAATTGACTGATTATAGAGTGATTCTACCCGGAGAAATTAAAAACACCGAGAGCGTTGTTAGAGTTACAATTGAATTTACTGATGGTTTAATGACTTGGAGGACAGTAGGTGTTTCTAGTAGCGTAATTGAAGCTAGTATCCTAGCATTAATTAATGGACTTGATTATTATCTTCAGTACAAGAAGTTAAAAACTCTGAAAAATAATTAAATATATGCCGTGGGATCCGGGAGGAGCAGCGCAAAGTCAAAGCAAGCTTTACATTTACCTAAGGTTTTTGAGAATTGAACAGACTTTCTTTAGTTTACCTATGGCTTATATGGGAGCTTTTGTAGCTATAAAGAAGATTCCTCCGTTGTATATCTTAGTTCTCATTTTTATCTCGCTCTTCTTCTTAAGGACAGCAGGAATGACTAATGATAATTTGGCTGATAGGGAAATTGACGCGAAAAACCCTAGGACTAGGACTAGACCTTTAGTAACTGGTAAGATTTCTGTAAAAGAAGCAAAAATAATGATAACTCTCTCTCTAATAGGCTTCTTCGTCTCAGCTTATTTTGTAAATATATATGCATTCTTATTCTCACCTCTAGTGGCTTTAGTGGTAATGACTTACCCATATATGAAAAGATACACCGAGTTTGCTAATTATCAAATAGCAGCAGTTCAAGGTTTAGCCGTTTTTAGTGGTGCTGTTGCATCATTAGGTTTATATGTTTCCTCTTTATCTCAGCTTTTAGTGGGAATACCATGGTTTTTTATAATCAGTACAGTGTTTTGGGCTGTAGGTTTTGATTTATATAATCACATACCAGATGCAGATTTTGATAAACAGATGGGTTTGCATAGCTTTGCAGTCCGTTTAGGGAATAAGGCTTTGCCCTTTGCTGGAGTAAACCAAATTCTATCTGTAGTCTTAGCCTTTGCTGGTGATTTCTTCTATCATTTAGGTTACATAGCATATTCGGCTACGGTATTGCATGGTTTAATAATGGCTTACGCTTACTATTTGGCTTCAAGAGGGGATTTCGGAAGGGCTTTCTACTACAACATATATTCTTCAGTAGTTTTAGGAATAGGAGTAATATTAGCTGTAATTTTTTAAAATCAGACTCGGGTTCTCTCTTCATTTATCCGCTAAGGGCGGGCTTCATCACTCTAGTCCGCTAGTTATACAACTATTTCCCCATCCTTTCTTTAATCCTTGCTTGATTAAGTTTAAATATTCCTCTGAAGGTTTTCCTTTTGGTTCTCTATCGGACGAAACATAAGCATAAGCATAATATTCTTTTCCTTTTTCATCTTCTACCTTTATAACTTCTCTCATGTATTTTACAAGGTGATTTTCAGCTTTGTCAAGGGCGTTAAGCTCGTCTTCAAGCATAACGTAGATGTAACCGCATATTTTTCCATTAGGGTCCTCAATTAAGTTTGCACAATAGCCCCATCTACAAGGGATGTTAAATATCATTCTGTACCCTTTAGCGATCGTATTAATTTTCTTTAGTATTGTTTTTAGTCCTCTTTGCTTTAAGATTTCTTCGTTTGTATTTTCCGCGTAAGCAAAATAGTTCAGTATAACTGGCATTCTTACATATTTAGAGTAGTCTCCTTCTTCTATTTGGTCTCTTCCAGAAATATCTTGATTGTAAACATAAATGTAAACGTCTGAAAGAGAGTATCTTCTTCTGTCATCAAAGTAGACTTTTGTTTTTTCCCTGACGTAAAGATCATCCGGTTTTCCTCTGTAGTCCTCTACTTTATCTAGTAGGGCAATTGTTTCGTCGTCTATCTCATACACTTCACCGTAGATTACTCCTTCTCCTCTTACCACTCCAGGGTAACTTCCAAGATCATACATTTTATAGCCTTCAGTAAATGCCAACCCTACGAAGCGTGAGTTTTTAAGCAATCCATGTAGTTCGAAACCATATCTTAGTGAGCCATAAGCGAAAATATAAGGCATCACGATTCACCAACATACTCTGCCCATAACTCAAGTTCGCTTTTATCTAATTCTCTTTTTTTATTGTTACCCTCTATTATATAAGCATCTAATATAATTAACTCGTCGTTTTCTTTTCTTGTAACTATCTCAATTACTCTACTTGTTTCCTCATAGTCTTCATCTGAACTCATGGCCTCGCCGATAGAAGGAGGATTATATCTTATTATTATTATTTCTTCATTCTCCTCAATTATTTCATAACCAGAATTTCTTAATAATTCAAGGGATGAAAGTTTAATTTTTACCATTCTCTGAATACTTCTTTACTCTTAATTTTAAACCTTCCATCCTTATAACGATCACTTTATCCCCTTCGGATATTGGGTCTTCGGCTATAGCTTTCCACATTTCTCCTTCAATCATAATATATCCTTCTCCACCCTTAGGAATGTTTTCTATGGCTTTTCCAATTTTCCCAGCATATGAAAAAAAGTTTCTCTTTCTTGTCTTATATATTACGTAACCTATTCTGTACGAAATAAAACCCACTATAGCCATTGATGGGATTGCAACTATAGGGTCCGCGTACTGACCCGTGAGTATTAAGGCTGCTATGACAACTACAATGATTATAAGTGGAATTACAATATGACTTACCATAATACTTAATAGGCATAAGTCTAAAAATAACTTTATGAGAATTCTTCCGATATTTTTACTGCTATTTCTCACACTCATCCTAGTCTCTCCTTTAACATTCTCCCTTTCTACTTCAGCCTTTACTGTATCATATCCTATGGGTATTTCATTCTATTCTCTATTTTCCAATTATCTCACTGATATGGTTATGGGGGTTGTTAACATAACGTCAATGAATATTGGTTCATCGTATTTGCCTAATGGCCAATATCTAACATCTGGTAATGCATCTCTTCAGTTAAATGCAGTGGTAGACGGTACGTTTTGGGCTCAAGATGTAATTTTGTTTCACCAAGTAGCAAATAATAAGTTTGAAGCAACATTGGTTTTGAACTTGTGGAATTTTACCGGTCCATTTACCTCTAAGTTTAACGGAAGCGTTGCCACATATCAGGGTCTTGGAGTAATATGCTATGAAGGTCCTACTTATACAATAACTCTTCCATCTTCTATTTCCCTCTACATGTATATTAACAACTCAACGCTGTATTTCGCTTATAAAATAAATAATATTTCCGGTGTGTTCTACAAAGCTCCATTAGGTGGGGAGTTTTTAATTGGCGGTTTCTCGTTAGCTGGAGTGCCTAACGATTTGGAGTTTGTTTTTGGCGGGCCGGGGGGTGGAAGTGTTGTAGATATGAGTTTAGAAGGAACGATGAATTTATACTTTATGCAAAACGGGAAACTATCATTAGTTCCTTATGCCTATTCGATAGGTTTTGATACTGCTGAATCAGTTGTAGGGGTTCAGTCTAATTCTAATTTAACTAATTTATGGAAACCGAATGTTATACTCTCTTCCGGATCTGATGATGCTATTGTACTCTGGCCAATAGCACCTAATATTACTACCCATGAAAGGAACAATACTATATATGTTAACATGAGTGTTTATGGTAAGCCTTTGTCTAATGAACCAGTCATTATCGAAGACTTAGGTTTAAGTGGTCTAAAGCCTATAGCTCAGAATTATACTAACCAGTCAGGTTTCGCTGTTTTCCCAAATACGTCCCTTTCATTTTATGTTGTATATTATCCGGGTAATTTCACTCTATCCTCAAGCTATGTACCTTCTTCTCCCATATTTAATTCTATCATTCAACACATAAAAACGGCTTATGATAGTATGGTCAACTTTCTAAAAAGCTACAACTTTAAGAAATCAATTTCCTCCTTTTTCAATGGAGTTCGTAACAACGTTACATACACTCAGACTGAAGGAAGCATAAACTACACTATTTTGATCTATATTTTGGGGTTTAGTGCCGGTTTAGTTATTTCAGCTTTGCTGATAAGATTTAAACTTTGAAATAGAATATATAGTATGATACCAGCAGATTTAATTGTAGGTTTAGTTTTTCTATTTGTCATTATAATCATATTTTTGGCTATGTCTTTTAGGATAGTTGCTGAATGGCAAAGAGCTGTTGTTTTACGTTTAGGAAGAGTTTTAGGTGTTAAAGGTCCCGGTATAATATTCTTAATTCCTTTTGTTGACAGACCTTTAATAGTGGATTTGCGTATTGTTACAGTAGATATTCCTCCTCAGACTATAATAACTAAAGATAACGTAACAGTAACAATAGATGCAGTAGTATATTACAAAGTAGTAGATCCGCTTAAAGCAGTTGTAAGCGTAAGTAATTATGCTGCCGCTATACTAAACTATGCCCAGACTTCTCTGAGAGATATAGTAGGTCAAATGGATTTAGATGAAATTTTGACTAAAAGGGAAGAGATAAACAAGCGTCTTCAAGACATTTTAGATACCACGACAGAAGGTTGGGGGATTAAGGCCACACAAGTAACTGTAAGGGATATAAGAATATCACCAGAGCTTTTATCTGCTATAGCAGAACAAGCAAAGGCAGAGAGATTAAGAAGAGCTAAGATAATTCTCAGTGAAGGAGAAAAGCAGGCATCAAATATATTAGCGGAAGCCTCAATATCATATCAGAATAATCCAGTAGCGCTTCAATTGAGATTTCTGGAAATGTTATCAGACATATCACAAAGAGGTAATTTAGTCATTATAGTTCCTGCAGGTCAAGAATTATTCGCAACTCTTTCAACACTAAAAACAGTAACACCAACCAAACCACAGTAATCAGGTGGACTAGGAGATATCACCAATCAAATTGTGGTCTTTTCATCATTTACTCTTTTTTATTATTTCTTTATTTACTAGTATATATGGATGAAAGACAAGAAGTCCTTATAAAATTAAAACAAGCAGTGGATGTTTTTATAAGTGATGAAAGGTCTTACTTACTTATCCCAGAAATAAGGACTAATATAGGTTATGCGTTGAGTAATGCAAATACTGTTGATGACGTTGCAGCGATTCCCGGTAGACTTACAGTTGCCTTTAATAGAGTTATTTATTGCTTACCGCCCGCTTTCGGTGCGTCTGATCATGTTGCTAGGGTAATTCTAACAGCCATGAAATATGATAAGGAAAAAAGAAGTGTAATAAATATAAAATATTATGATGAAATAGTTAAAAATCTTCCTAGTGACAATACTTTTCTCTTTAACAGGAAAGAAGAACCAGAAGAGAGTAGGAAAAGAGAAGGACATACAATGAACTACATGATGGAATTAGCTTACAAGAAGTTAGGGAAAATTCCAGAGTATGTGGTAGATCTTGGTGAGCATGGAAAAGAACCTACTATATTTGTAGTAGATGTAGATCCTTTTACAGTTATAAAGAAAACATTAGAGCTACTTAGTTTTCTCAAATAAATCTATTAACTCTTTTTTACAGTTTTGCAATATTTCTGAGATTTGTTGGATCTTTTGATCATCTATGGCCTCTTTATTGACATACATTAAATAGCCTATTTCAAATAGAACATCAATTATATTCTTCTTTATGGGACTAGATTCAGAGAATAAATTCTCTCTTTCTTTTTTAATCTTGCTATATTCTATTTCCCCCTTCTCAGTCAATTTATAGTACTTTTTTCCATTTTCTTCATAACTTTCTACCAAGCCTTCCTTTATTAAGGATTTCAAAACAGGGTAGATTGAACCAGGACTAGGTTTATAAAATCCTCCCGTTTTCGATTGTATAGTTTTAATTATCTCGTATACATACATCTGCTTTTCAGATAAGCATGATAATACAAGAGACCTAAGTGCACCTCTCTTTATTCGTTCAAGCGATATTTTTCTCATCATTTTAACATTAACATTATACCTAAAAATAATTTAGCATCTTTTTAATACACTACTTTTAGGGTAATCCTAAACTTCATAAAATAAGTTTTTATGGAATAAAGGATAAAAACGTCTGATGAAAGTCTTAGTTGTTGGCGCTGGTAATGGAGGAACTGTTGTAGCTAATTCTTTAGCAAGAAGAGGGATTGATGTTACCGTAATAGAGCCATCAGAGTATCACTACTATCAGCCTGGTATAGTGGATGTAGCGATGGGATTAGAGAAAGAAGATGCAATAAGAAGAAGAGTTTCAGATTTATTAAATCCTAGAGTAAGATTAATAAAAGATAGAGCAGTAAAAGTTGATGTAGAAAATAGAAAAGTTGTTACACAAAATGGGACAGAGGTTAACTATGACTATTTAGTTTTGTCCCCTGGAGTAGTGAATAAAGATATTGGTCTTCCGCATTGGCACACCCTTGATGGAGCAATTAAAATGAGGGAGATGATCAACTCTTTCCAAGGTAATAAAATAGTTGTGGGATACTTTGGAGTTATAAAATGTCCTATGGCACCTTTTGAGTTTGCTTTCTTGTTAAGACAGAGATTTCCTAAGGCAAACATAACATTGATAAACCCTGTAGCTCAACCACCAGAATTACAAAAGCCAATGGCAGAGAAATTAGGTAAAAGGTCTAAAGAACTAGGAATTAATGTAATGAGAGGAATTAAAATTAAAGAAGTTGACAAGGAAAAGAAAGTTATATACACAGAAGACGGACAAACTTTAGATTATGACCTTGCACTAATTGACACTCCAATAAAGGTTGGGAACGAGTTCTCAAACCTTGTTGATCAATCCGGTTTTATTCCCGTAGACAAGGACACTCTAAACTATAAAGGCTATTCAGATGTTTATGTTGTAGGTGACGCAACAAACATATTATCTCCACCGAAGACTGGTAGTATCGCGCACTTCCAAGCTGTTTTAGTTAGTGAAAATATTGCTAATGAAATACTTGGATACGAGAAAAAGAGATTCGACGGGAGAGCTATGTGTGCTGGATATTCTGGATACAACGAGGGGATGTTTGTGTATATGGATTATCAGAAAAGTAAAGCGTTAGGCCCTTCGACCCTTTATCATTCGGCTAAAAAGAGTTTTACCCAGTTGTACTGGTATACGCTAACGGGGAAAATCGATTTCATGCTAGATTTTGTATCGAGATTTGTAGGTAGCACTTTAAATAAAGGAAATTAATCTCTTTTAATAATTAAATAAATCTAGGTTCTTAGCTTCTCTTCTTCAAAAGCTCTATGAAAGTTCTATATGTCATCTAAAAAAGCTCAACTCTATTGAGTCAGTGGTGGTCCGACAATCATCAATCAGTAGTGCTTGGCATCATCATACTCAGAAATTGAAAAATTAAATCACCTTTCATTCGGGGTGGAACAACATCATCGTTTTTTATTCCGAACACTATTTTTAACTTATGATATTAGATGAGATTGTCGAGGAATTAAAATTTTCTATTAAAGATAAGAAGATCATAAACACTTGTGTTGGTGTAACATATACAGCTACATTACTAAATGACGGTAGTTTAGGGATAGCTCACACTATATCAGATGGCACTAACTCTTTGGGCGGAGAACTTTTAGGATTGAACTTAGAAGAAGTGATTTCTTCGTTAAAAAATAATTCTTTAGAGAGGGGTATTCTTCTATCAATATTGAATGCCGTTAGCAAAATACCGAATCCGCAGAGCGGTGATCCTATAGATACACTTGAAGGGGGGAAACTATGTGTATTTGGTTATGCACCAAAAATCGACACGACGAAGTTTTCCTCAATTATTGTATATGATTTTCTAGCTAATGAAGAGAAGAAACTAGGTAAGATTATTTTAAAGCCTTTTTCATCGTTTGTTAATGAATCATGTGATTCTGCAGTAGTCTTTGGTTCAGCTTTAGTTAATGGGCAAATAGATAAAATTGTGAAATCAATTTCATCAAATAACTTAGTTTTAGAGGGAATATCATCAGTGTTTGCTCCAAGGACTTTAAAGAATTATGGCTTTAACATTATAGGTAAAATAGAAGCAATAGATAAACTAAAGGTTTTCAGAATAATATGTGAGGGTGGAGATCCATCTAAAATATCGTTATATTCTAATAAAATTTACACTAAAATCTAAAATAAATTGAACTCTATTTGGTCCAATGATTGGTAACAGTTGCCCTTATAACTAAAGTCTTCTTGTTGGCATCCGTTGTCTTTAACTACCTCAACTCTAATATCGTTCTTAATCTCTTTTTTACTCTTTATTAATTCATTTATTTTCACATAAGCTATTGCGACTCTTGAGAGAACCCTTATATCTGTGCCTAATGTGTAAGCAATTTTCAGTGCTTTTTCCGCTTTCTCCTTAATTTTATCGTCTCCAGTTATTGCCCATAATTTGGATAAGAATATTGAAGCTTCAGCATTAGCTAAAGGCTCATAATATTCGTGTTTTGTAAAAGGATCTTCTTGGGGGTAATCTCTAAAACCTAAGTCACTTTCCAGGTTCTTTATAGTCCATTCATATATTTTTAACGCTATTTTTAGGAACTTTTCATCAAATGTCCTCTGATATAATGTTAAAAGAGCTGTTCCAGTTACCGCCTCATCAATAAGCAATCCCTTAACTTCCTTTTTCTCGCTTCTGTACACAACCCCATCTTCAGTAATTCTATCAATAAGCTTATCTTTTACATCGGCAATGTTGTAAATAGTTTCTAAGGCTAAGATGTTAGTATAATTATCATCTAATTGCCCTTCAAGCTTGCCTGTAAGTAAAAATTTACCTATAGGATCTGCGGGTAAGATTATGCTTAAAGCTTTTTCATAGTCTTTATGAATTTTTGAGTAAAAAAGAAAGAATTCAATTCCTCTAAAATCTATCGGATTTCCGTCCATAGCGAAATTTATTACATCGAAGAACTCTGCAACGTTTATATCTTCAACCTTTTCTGGTTTAGGAAATATAACTCTTTGTAATTCCTTTCTTCTCTCATATATCTCTCTTAGTTTTTCTTGAATATAATCAATATCTATTGATTCTATAACTGAAATTAATTTTCCCTCATTATCTACTATACTTAAAGCTGGTACTATACCCCTACTTAGTCTCACTGTATATTGCAAATATTCATTTGCGTTTACTTTGAAAAGAAAATACTTTTGGGATATAGGAAGTTTCTTAACTTTTTCAAATAACTCGTCACAGATAGTACAGTTATCGGAGGTGAATAAAACGCCAACTAGCTTGTCGTAAAACTTAGCGTCTGAAAAGACTTTTTCACTAATCATACGTACCGCAATATTTATTTAGAAATTAATATTTTACTCTGTTGATGAGTAGTAGACCACAAACCAAATGGAATTGTGGATTATGCGGAAAACCAATATACTGGGACGAACTATTCACGTTCTTGTCAAACAAAGCAGTAGTACACTACACTTGCCTGAGAGAAAAAGCAATGAAAACAAGTAAAGTAAGCCCAGATGTACTAAGTGTAGTTTTAGACTCGCTAGAAGATGAGTTAAATAAGATCGTAGTATATAAGCAAAGGTTAGGAAAAGTAGGGAATAATGAAGAAGTGAAAAAGGTACTAGATCAAACGGAAAAGGACGCTGAAAAGAACTCAGCCCAACTAACAAGGTTAGTAGAGAAACTGAGTGACGTTCTTTCTTAAAATGGTATTATCAAATCGTTATAAGCCTAATATTTTTTATGCTCTTTCGTATAAAGCTATTATTTAAATGAATGTTAAACTAGTTTCTTATACTAAAGACGGTGAAAGGGCTATTGCTATAGCCGCAAAGATGAGCAGGAGCAGAAAGGGTTGGGATTATCATGAAAGAACAATGGCAGACGAAGAGATTGAAACATGGATTAAAGATGCAATTCTTCACGGTTATTGGAGTACTCTTGAGCACTCTGTTTATACTTTTTCAATCGAGGGAATAAGTAGGGTAGCATCTCATCAATTGGTTAGACATCGTATAGCATCTTACACGCAAATGAGCCATAGGTTTGCAAAACCCGTTGATGAATACTATAAACCCGTTATACCTCCTTCAGTTGAAAAGAGAAATGAAGAACTCTTGAAGGAGGCATATAAACAGGCTTATGAGAACTACTATAAGCTCCTCGAATCTGGAGTACCAGAAGAAGACGCTAGGTATGTTCTGCCAAATGGTGTAAACACAAACATCGTTGTAACTATGAATGCTCGTGAACTGTATAACTTTTTCGCCCTTCGTCTCTGTTCAAGGGCACAGTGGGAGATTAGGGCTGTAGCGTGGAAAATGCTTGAGGAAGTTAAGAAAGTTCATCCACGTCTTTTTAGGTATGCTGGGCCTAACTGTATTATTCACGAGAATTTTATCAGAGAAGAACCAATAACGCTCGACGAAGTATTTAACAATAATAAATTGGAGTTTATATCACAGCGTTGTATTGAAGGAGTAGTTAGAGATGGGATATTAAAGTGTATAAGAAACTCTAAACAAGTTTTGAATAGTTTAAAATAAATCCACTTTTTTAGATTCGTCCACAAAAAATACTCTAAATCTATTTTTGATTTTAAATTACCCTATTCTAACAATTAGTAGAAAAATATATTAGGCCTTTACGATATCTATCATTGATGGCACTAACTCAAGCGCTCCTAGCATTTGGACTTCCACTCGTTCTATTTCTATTGGCGGGATACGGGGGTTATAAGATATTATCTCTGGTTGTACCGAGTGAATACAACCCAGTAAAGGTAAGTAGGTTTGAGGCTGGTAATATTCCTTATGGTGAAGGGAGACTCTGGTTCCCATTACAATATTATGGTTACATCTTGATTTATACATCAATTGAACCAATAGTTGTATTATTTTTTGCTATTGCTGAGGCAGCGTATTCTTCATCATTTCTCCTATTTAGGAATCTTTTAATAATTATATTATCAAGTATTGTAATCTTATACCCAATACTTTATTACGCGGTTAAGCAAGTAAACATTATTGAAAACTGGTTAGTCAGGTGAATATTATGGCTCAACAATCTACTCCTCAATCAGTTTTAAACAACGTCATCTCACAAGTAACAGCTAAGTTCAAAGTTGTAGCAAAGGCTGAGAATGATAGAAGAGGATTTATACAAGTTGATAAATCTCAGATTCTTCAAGTAGCAGAGTTTCTGAAAAGTTTAGGATATGACCATGTAAAATCGGTTACTGGGATAGACTATCCTGATACAAAGGAGTTTGAAGTTGTTTATCATATTTCGTCGTATTCTAATATTGATTTAGCTAGAACAATTCTAGCTCTTAGGACTAGGACTAAGTACGAGGATCCAAAAGTGCCGTCTCTTTACTCGATCTGGGAGAGTGCGTGGATTGGAGAGAGAGAGACTTATGAAATGCTTGGAATAATATTTGAGGGGCATCCAGATTTGAGAAGATTGTTTTTACCAGAGGACTTTGAAGGAGTTTATCCGTTAAGGAAAAGTTATAAAATGAAAACGGAGGGGTTGTTTGTTGACAAGTCAGGCTGATTATCCTTCTGGAATGGAAATTGAGATTGTACCAATGGAAGGAGAGCTAAACGTAGGTCCGCAGCACCCTGGATCAGGCCATATGAGGATCTATGTAAAACTTAATGGTGATATAATAGTTGATGCTGAGTTAGATCCAGGGTATGTTCATAGAGCAGTGGAGAAATTGAGTGAGATTAGAACTTATATGCAATTAATTCCTCTAGTTGAAAGACCTGCAATTTTAGATTCCACACATATGAATTTAGGTTATGTGATGGCTGTAGAAAAAATTTTAGGTGTTGATGTGCCTGAAAGGGCTTTATATTTACGCACATTAGCAGCTGAGGTTAATAGAATAGCTAGCCATTTATATGGCACGGGCATACTTTCCATATTTTTAGGTCATTCTACAGGTTTCATGTGGGGGTTTGGAGATAGAGAGGTTTGGGTAGAAATTTTACAAGCATTGACTGGTGCTAGGGTAACTAATTCTTATATAATCCCGGGTGGAGTAAGAAGGGACTTAACACCGTCCATAAAAGAAATGATTGAAAAAGCCATCGAATATCAGAAAAGAAAGATCCAAGATTGGTATAAAGTATTTGTAAGAAACCCTAACATTAGAGACAGATTAGAGAATGTAGGTGTTATGACAAGAGAAAATGCCATTAAATGGGGAACTGTTGGGCCCGATCTAAGAGCCGCTGGCGTTTATTATGATGTTAGAAAAATTGAGCCCTATGCTGCCTATGACAAAGTGGACTTTGAAGTTCCAGTCTATAAGGAGGGGGATGCATATGCAAGACTTTTGGTAAGATTTGCGGAAATAGAGCAAAGTATGAGAATTTTAGAGCAAGTTATAAAGAATATCCCAGAGGGAAATATTCTGAGTGATAGGTTCTTCAAACAAATTCCTCCAACTAGGTTGAAGAAACATTGGGAAGGACAAAGAAAGGTGGTGTTTCCAGGTTATTATGCTTCTTTTAGACCACCAAAAGGTGAGGCTGTATCTAGAGTTGAAGCTGCTAGAGGTGAGTTATTATACTATGTAGTTAGTGATGGATCAGCCCATCCTTACCGACTAAGAATGATTACCCCATCTTATAGAAACATATATGTTTTTGAACAGCTTGCCAAAGGTAGTCGTTACGCAGATTTAGTTGCAATTTATGGAAGTTTGGATTATTTCCCTCCGGAGGCGGACAGGTGATGATTGATATACTTTCTGCAATAAAATATTATTTCTTTTATCCATCATTTTTTTCCGTTATTATATTTCCTGGATTAATTTTTACTACAATAATTTTATTGCTTACTATATGGTTTGAAAGGAAAGTCGCAGCAAGAGTTCAGATGAGAATTGGTCCTTTATATGTGTCTAAAAGGACAGGAGGAATTTTGCAGTTAGTAGCTGACGCATTAAGGCTAGTTTTTTCGGAAATAATAATACCAGTTGGGGTCAATCCTACTCTTTACGTTTTAGCTCCAGCGTTTGTAATAGCCTTTGCATTTATTCCAATGGCTCTTATACCATTTTCAGTTATACCAGAGACAGGCTCTATACTGTCCCCATATTTCAACATCTTTTATGATAATGAGATAGGTAAGGGAGTTTTTGTTGGCTATTTTGTTCCTTATAATATGGTTCTTATTTTAGGCTTAGCATCTATAGTCCCTATATTTATCTTATTACAAGCTTGGGCTACAAATAATAGGTTTGCAATATTAGGGGCTGTTAGAGAGGCATTACTTTCAGTATCTTATGATGTTCTTTTAGTGATGTCTCTAGCTGCTGTAGCGATTGAGTATCACACGTTAGATATTGCTAAAGTGGTAGAGTCCGGTATACCCGGAATAGTTGCTAACCCATTAGCTGCAATAGTGTTCTTGGTAGGTATGTTGATGGGTACTGGAAGGTTTCCTTTTGAAATAGTGGAGGCTGAAAGTGAATTGGTGGTCGGTCCTTCAACTGAGTATAGTGGTTTTCTATTCGTTTTAGCAATGGGCGGAAGCTATATCTCGACATTTGCTTTAGCATTTGTATTCTCCGATGTATTTCTAGGAGGTTGGTTGCCATTCACTGGTTTGCCTGGGGCACTTTGGAATGTAATAAAGGCTATTTTAGTTCTCTGGTTTACTGTATTTTTAAGAAGTGTTTATGGTAGATATAGGATAGATCAGGCCCTTAGGGGCTCATGGAAATACATGCTCCCCGTAGCTTTTGCATCATTAGTTTTAGGTTTGGTGGTGGGATGGTTATGGATAAGGTAAGAGAATATAAAAAGGAAAACAATCCGTTTAGGTTATTTGCAGACCATTTAAACGCAATAGGTACTGGAATAAAGTATCTTATTAAACCGCAGAGGATTACGTTAAAGTACCCTGAAGAGTCGCTAACGTTACCTACGGGATATAGAGGAATGATAAGGCTTTACAAGGACGTTTGTATAGGATGTACTCTATGTGCTTTAATATGTCCTGCTGATGCAATGAAGATGGTTACAGAGAGTGGTAAGAAGTTCCCAACTATAAACTACGGCAGATGTGTATTCTGTGGTTTTTGTGTAGATGTGTGTCCCGTAGATGCATTAAAAGAGACTAGAGTTCATGACGCAGTATTCACCAACAGAAGAGACTTAGTCTTCAGACCAGATAGATTTGACCAAGATTTTGATCAACCTGCTCCTTCTCAAGGTATAGTAAAGAAAGTTAAAGCAGTAATAGATGAGAAAAAGGGGATTAAGTATGTCCCTGACGAATGATTTTGTTATAGGCTTCTTTACTTTTTTTGGAGTAATTAGTATAGTGGCTTCTTTGTTTATAACTAGACAAAAGAATGTATTTTATGCTGCTGTAGCTCTTGTTTTTCTCGGTATCTCTGTAGCGGCCATGATAGCTTTACTAAACACGTCCTATTCTTTTTACTCCGCTTTTCATATTTTACTTTATGTAGGCTCTACTGTAGTGTTTTTAGCAATATCCTTAGTGATGTTTAGAGGTCTTGATGTTAAAGAGGTTAAAGTCCCTTGGGCTCCTCTAGTAGCTCTTGTTGTCGGAATACTCATATTTCTGGATCTATCAGTAAGTTTCTCTAGCATAACACCGTCTACTGTAGTTAGCTCTTTTAGTCTTCAGACATTAGCAAATGACATTTTACAAAATTACTGGTTTCCAGCAATAATTATCATAATTGCTTTATTAACTACAATGATTGAAGCAATTACACTTGCAAGGAGGGATTAAGATGGATGCTCTAGTCTCTTACTATGGTTTAGTTGTTGGCGTAATAATAGGGAGTATAGGAATATATGGCTTATTAAACAGTAAAAACATGGTAAGGATTCTACTGTCTTCTGAGATTATTTTTAATTCAGCTATCTTGCTAGTTTTTTCTGCTTCTTCATTACTTGGTAGGACATATCTCCCAATTGTTTTTTCAATTTTTGCAGTTAGTATGGGTTTGGTTGAGGTTGTTGTAGCATTTGCTGCAATAATCCTATACTATAGAAATAAGAACTCTTTAGAGGTGGAGTAAATGATTTCCCTCTTTATTTTCATAATATCCTTCGTTCTCGCTTCAATAATATTTTTCTTTAAAGATAAAAAAACTGCAGCTTTAGTCTCATTTATATCTATCTTAGTTAATGTATACTTCTTATTCAGATATGGATTATTCTATGAGTTTTTCGTTACTAACTATATAGGAAATTTTGGTTTTACCGTAAATGATCTAGATTACCCTTTTGTTATAACGATTTTAGTTGTTACCCTAGTAACTGTATATTACTCCTTGAGGTATATGGATAAAAGATTCCATGAGTTGGGATATGGAAATTGGGGTGTTTATTTTGCTTTGTACTCTTTGTTTGCTATCTCAATGTTCTACACAGTTATTTCCACGAACTTATTAGAACTTTATATATTCTTAGAAATTTCGCTAGTCTCATCATTCTTGTTAATTATGCTCTATGGATATGGTGATAGGAGGAGAATAAGCCTCTTATACTTCATTTGGACACACGTAGGTACAATACTGACATTATCATCAATTGTAATACTAGGTCTAGTTAGCGGAAGGATGGACATATATAGTTCATTCGGCCATCTTTACAACTACTCGGTGATTTCATATGCACCATTAGTATTTATCGTAGGAGTAATAGGAATGTTAGTAAAAGGAGCTCAAGCAGGATTTAATATATGGCTTCCATACGCACATGGCGAAGCTCCAACACCTATATCAATATTGTTGAGTCCAAACATGGTAGGGCTGGGAATTTTTGTAGTTATAATTTACTACTACTTATTCCCTGCATTTTCTTACATTGCTCCTTTGTTTATAGGCTGGGCAGTAATTACGATGATATACGGCGGTTTGAATGCTTTAGCCCAGAGAGACTTTAAGAGATTCTTGGCATATTCAAGCGTTTCTCAAATGGGTTATATGCTCTTAGGTGCCTCGGTTGCATTCTATCTTGGGTTAAACTCATCAGTTATGGATTTACCATTAGGTATATTGGCTTCTGTTCTTATTTATGCCTCCCATGGTTTTGGAAAAGCTCTACTTTTCATGAGTGCTGGTGCAGCTATTACTGAATTAGAAGAAAGAGATATTGAAAAACTTGGTGGATTATATCTAGTTTCTCCGCTTCACTCAACATTGGCGTTTATAGGGCTTCTTAATATTTTAGGTTTACCACCAACAATTGGTTTAATTAGTGAAGTTCTTCTACTTTTATCTGCTGGTCAACTCGTCCCACTGATTGGAGAAGGTTTCTTTGTTTTACTTGTAGCCCTACTCATGATAGCAATTGGAGTGTCTTCGGGTTATGCTACATACTTATTTAAGAGAGTTTATGCTGGTATTAAGGAGATAAAGACAAGTGTTGATAGGGTAAATGAATATTCAATCTCGATGATTATTGTAGCAATTGTTAGCATGATTTTCTTCTTTTTCCCTCAACTTTTAGTCCACTCAATCAGTAACTTTATTCAGATACTTCCGAGTTCTTCATTGTCACTTTTCCTCATCGTATTCTTACCAGCTATAGGCTCTTTTCTCTCGCTAGTTATTCCAATGCATCAAGATGCTAGAGGAGGATTGGTAACAGGGCTGATTGGCATTTCAATGATTTTAGCTATAATTAATTTAATTAACTCCTTACATACTAACCTATTTTCCCCCGGAACTGGTTATACAGTTTTTAGCTACTTCACTTTTAGCTCTTCATTATTACAAGCACTCTTAGGAGTTTTTGTTTCATCTCTTGCTTTCTTTATATCTATGTATAGTATTGGCTATATGAAGGAAGATAATGTACTGAGGAGGTACTGGGGTTTCTTCGGCTTCTTCGTTTCTTCGATGTTAGCTGTGATATTCTCCGATAATATACTACTGTTTTTGGCTGGTTGGGAGGGGACCAGTCTAGCATCTTATGGTTTAATTAGTTATTGGTTAGATGATAACGATAGAAATGTAGTAGGAGATTTTGGTAGAAAAGTTTTTGGCATACAATACTTGTCTAGACCAACAACTAGCGGTATTAGAGCTATGATATTTACTAGAATAGGTGATGTAGGTCTAATAATGGCTTTGGGATATCTACTTTATCTGACTAATTCAACAGATTACTCTGGAGTAACTACAATTTACGACGGGTTATTTGCAGTATTTCCAAAGTTATTCACATTGCCTTATGCTTGGCTAATTCTCTTGATATTGTTTTTAGGTGGTTTAGGAAAAAGCGCACAATTCCCGTTAACTCAATGGCTATTGACTGCAATGACAGGTCCCACTCCAGTTAGTGCCTTAATACATGCTGCCACAATGGTCAATCTAGGCGCCATCTTGACTTTCTTCATTTATCCGTTCTTAGTCTACCCAAGCCCTCAAACCACACTTTTCATGTCAATTATGGTAGGGATATCTATGTTCACAGCAATCTACACAAGCACTTCAGCAGTAGCATCAAATGAGCAGAAACTTATTTTAGCATACTCGACTGCTGACCAAATATCCTTAATGATTTTATCATCATCTATTGGAGGTCTATTAGCTTCGATTTACTCAAATACAAGCTTCTTAGTTGATGGAGTATTGATTGGTTTAATCCAAATGTTTGCACACGGTACATATAAGGCATCACTATTCATGAATGCTGGTAGCGTAATACACTTTACTGAAAACAGATATGTAGGCGTGTTTAAATCTCTATACAAGAAGATGACTAGTGTGTTTGTATTACAAGTTTTAGCTGCACTTAATTTAGCTAGTATTCCTCCACTTATTGGTTTTTGGGCTCACGATTTGATCGGAGTATTGGTTTCAAATACTCCAGTCTTCTATCTCTATGTGTTAACAGAATTCCTAGGTGGTCTTTACATCATACGATATATAATTAAGGCATTTTTATGGAAGAATGGTGAAGAATTACATGAAGAAGGGCATGTTCATCCATTAATGATAATAGCTCCAGCCGTGTTAGTTTTAGCTTCAATCGTACTAGGTGTGTTATTCTTACCATCACTAGTCCCATTCTTTACTAGTATTGGTTTAAGTAGTTCTTACATAACATATGATTTACCGTCTTTATCTTTAGCTATCGTAGGAGTAGTATTGGCTTTAGCATTATATCTAAACGGGTTAGATTTAGGTAAATATAGAAGTGTAACCCCCTTAGTTGATTTCCTGTACTACGGTTGGTTTGTTAATCCTGCTTTTGACAAGTTTGGAATTGCAAGTTATAGCTTTGCGAGAGTGCTATATCAGAAATTTGAATATGGAGTAATAGATATGTCATTAAATATTCGCTTACCTCAAGGGATTATAAGAGCTGGAAATAGTATATTTAGAAGAACAGAAACTGGCGTACTGAGGGATTATATTTTTATGTACTTAATAGGGCTTATAATACTAGCCATATTAGCTATTATTTTCTTAATGGAGGTGTAGAGCAATGATGTATTTAGATTATATACCAATAGTCTTACCTTCAATCCTAATAGTATTTTCATCTATAGCAGTTTTGTATTTAGACAATGGGACTAAGAAGGGGTATTTAAGTGCAATTGGTCTTTCTCTAGCAGTCCTCATGGTTTCATTCCTTGTATTCATAATATTCTATGCTCTAGGCTACTATAACTACTCGTTGTTCGCAAATACTCTGTACATCTCTAATTTTGGTTACTTCATCTCTATCTCGGCCTTATTAGCAACAATAATAACAATATATGGCGGAATTACACATTTGGAGACTTCTAGGACGAGAGCATCTTTTCTTTCATTGGCCATGCTAACTGACTTAGGAGTCATTTATCTTTCATTCTCTTATAATGTTATATCAATATTAGCTTCATGGGGAGTAGCCTCAGCAGCAACCTATGTAATTGCTTTAATCAGAAAGGACTATTCCTCAACTATTGCTGGAGTTAAATACCTTATTATGGGACTTCTTTCTAGCTCACTTATGGTCTTAGGTTTTGCATTTTATATTCTAGGTATAGGTTCACTATCTTTAGATGCTTCAATAACATACCAAACTCTAACAATTCTAGGAATTATAATCCTGTCAGTAGCGTTTCTCTTTAAAATTGGAGCATTTCCATTCCAAGCTTGGTTACCTGATGTCTATTCAATGTCTGATAGGGTTTCAGTAGCTTTTGTGTCTAGTGTGGGAAAGATAGTTGGTATTGCACCACTCTTAGATGTAATTTACTTCTTAAAGCCAACCGGAGAGCTAGCCTTAGCAATTTTTGTAGTATTTGCAGTAGTAACTATCATGAGCTTGATTTTTGGAAATACTGTTGCTTTTTCTAGGCAAGATTTTGCTTCTATGTTGTCCTACAGTAGTGTAACACAAGTAGGTTTTATGCTAATAGCTATAACCATGTTACCTTACAATGCTAGTGTTGCTGTTGGTGGTTTAATGGTTTATCTACTAGCTTATTCTATTGCGCAAGCAGGGCTTTTTATTGCTTTATCTCACATAGAGAAAGTTTCAGGGACGAGTTATATTGAGGGTTTCAGAGGAATGAGCTCTTCAGATAAAGTCTTAGCTTTTGGTGTAACTGTGTTGTTACTTAGCCTTCTAGGAATTCCTCCAATACTAGGTTTTTGGGCAAAGTTGTTTGTTTTAGAGGCTTCATTCTCTCAGCCATGGTTGACCGTTATAGGATTTCTTGCTAGTGCTGTGTCTGCAGGTTATTATATTCCACCAATTAGAGAAATATTCAGAGAAGGTGAATTTAAGATGGTAAATTCTACAGAAAGGGATGCAACAATTATAGCATCAGTTTTAAGTATAGCTTTAGGTATAGTAGCTCCATTGATAGTAGGTGTTATAGTTTGATAAAGGTCGCAATTTTTGGAGTGGGTAATGTTGCAAGTGCGCTTTTACAAGGACTCGAGTGGATAAAACAAGGAAATGTTTTACCTGGTTTATTACCTCTTTCTATTCCTCCAAGTGAAATTGAAATAGTGAAAGCATTCGATATTGATAAGAGAAAAGTTAGTAAAAAGCTTTCTGAAGCTATATTTCAGAAGCCAAATGTTGTACAAAAATATGTTGATGTTAGTTCTGATGTGATAGTCGAGAGAGGTCCTACTTTAGATGGAACTGATGGTCTTCTTTCTAATATTATTGAAGAGTCAGAGGAACCTCCAGTAGACGTGGTAAATGAGCTAAAAGGGATTGATGTTGCAATAAGCCTTTTACCTGCAGGCACACAAAAAGCAAATGAGTATTATGCAGAATCTTCGCTTTTTTCCAATGTTGCGTTTATAAATGCAACGCCAGCTGAGATTGTTTCATTTTACTCACAGAAATTTGCTGAAAAACGAATTCCACTTTTTGGAGACGACTTATTAAGCCAAATCGGAGGAACAATTCTTCACACTGGTATAATCGAGTTTTTAAAGAGTAGAGGCGTTCGCGTTACCAGAACTTATCAGATTGATATATCTGGTACTACAGAAACTTATGTAACGTTAGAAGACTGGAGAAAAGATCTAAAGAAAGGAATTAAGAGTAACTTTATTGCTTCTCATGATAATAATATCCGAGTTATAGCAGGTACTTCTGACTATGTTGAATTTCTTGGTGATAGGAGAGTTAGTTACATGGTTATTGAGGGTACTTACGCGTTTAATATTCCTTTACGTATTGATATCTCTTTTAAATCTCAAGATGCTCCAAACGCTGTAGCCCCTCTTATTGATTTAATTAGGTTAGCTAAATTATCAAAGGATAGAGGAATTGGTGGGAGTATACCTCAGATATGTGGTTACTATTTTAAGAGACCGCCAAAAATATATCCCTCTTTGGATGAAGCTAAAAATGAGCTAAATAATTTTGTGAAAATGATGACAGAACCCCGGCTTGATTGATGATATCGCCGTGTGAGAGCTGAACTATACTACAATTATTTCTGCTTCGTCTATTAGTTTTTTATAATCTATGTTAGCTTCTTCTTCAGCTTTTATCACTTCATCTAAGTTAGCACTAGTTGTAGCCTTACCAGATATTGCACAGTACTCTGGCAACTTAGACGAAAAATTAAATGTGCCTACTTTTTTAGACAACTCTATTATTTCGTCTTTGTCAAACCCTATAAGAGGCCTAAATATTGGAATATTTATATTATACTCAGTAACGAATAAGTTTTTCATAGTCTGTGATGATACTTGTGACAGTGATTCACCAGTAGTTACTGAATAAGCATTAATCTCTTTCGCCAATAGCTGAGCCGTCTTGTACATGATCCTTTTTAGAACAACGACTCTTATGTACTTATTTATGTTAGCCAATGCTGTAAGTACTTTTACTCCATCAATAAAATAGATCTTTATCTTGTGCCCGCTGTTCCATTCGGAAAGAATTTTTGCTTCTTCCGTTACTATATTTTTATGCAAATCTCCACCAAGTTTAAAGTTAAGTAATGTAACTGAAGCTCCTCTTTTCATCATCATCCACGTAGCTACTGGGGAATCAAACCCTCCAGAGAAAAGTACTACTGTCTTTCCAGTTGTACCAGTAGGAAATCCTTTTGCTCCTTCAAAAATCTTGTCATAAATGTATGCATAATCTTGTCTAATATGGATGTATATTCTTATATCGGGGTTTTCCAGGTCTACACCAGAAGAGTAAGGGTAAAGCGCGCTTCCTACAGCTTTTGCTACATCAAGGCTTGTAAAAGTATGTTTTCCAACCCTTCTCACCTTAACTGCAAATTTCTTTCCTTTGACTGCTTCAGCATATTTGTTTTTCACATATTCAACCAGCTCACTCAAACTTGAAAAAGAAATTACATCGACTGGAGAATAAGAGGCAATTCCAAAGACCTTACTCAGTTTATCATAACTTCCCTCTACGTCAAGTATTATATAACTTTGATCTATACTCACATGTTCTACGTTAATTACATTTTTTATGTTCTGAATCAATGCATGTTCAAAGTTCAACTTAGACTTAGGCGACTTAACTCCTAGTTCTCCCGAAAGTCTAACAAGGATTATCATTATAATCGTTACTTCATTGTTCAACTTTAAATAACTTCTCTATAGGTTTAAGTACTCCTCTACTATCAATATCCACGGTAAAGTAGGCTATCCACGAACCTAATAGCCACCCGCCTACAATGTCAATAGGCCAATGAACTCCTACATAAACTCTGGAGTAAGAAACTATTAGTGCTTCTATCATAAAAGGTATCCATAGCCACTTTGGTGATGTTTTAAATAGAACCATTGCTCCATCCCCTACTATTAATGCATGACCAGACGGATAACTGTAGTCTGTCGGTTTAGGGACTAATAAGTAATCTGGAGAAATATAGTAAAAGGGTCTTAATTGAGCCATTAATATCTTCCCTGCTTCACCCAATATTATAGATATTATAAATGATGTAGCTAGAACTATTGCTATTCTTCTTGTCTTTTTAAATACTAGAAGAATAGCAGTCAAAGGAATCCAGATATATTCTCTTCCATATTTAGAAAAGAAAACGAAAAAAGAGTTTAGAAGGCTAACTTGGTGGTAATTAATTAGCTTAAAGATTTCAGCATTTAAAGGGAAGTTGTTTTCCCCAACAATTTTTAAATAAATAGATATAATTACGAAGATAATCAAAAGGATCCAATATTTACGCATAAGAGAGAATAGACTAATTTTTCCTTATAAGTTTATTACCAACTCAGATTTGGCTGTTTATTAAAGTGTTTTTAATTTATTAGTTGAAAGAACCTAATTTTGGGTAAAAGTTTAAAAATACTTTTTAGTGATGGATGACTGAGGCAAAACGAAGGGAATTTCAAATGTTGTGTTCGGAGCAGTTGCAATAATATTATTAATAATAGCAGCAATAGGTTTTTATGAATATTCAAGTGTTTCAGGTAAATACTCCTCTCTTCAATCTTCCTATTCTTCATTAAGTAGCCAGTACACGTCGTTGCAAAATATAAGTAGCCAATATATGTCACTACAGTCAAAATATCGTCAATTATCTAATAACTATACAGCACTAGAGTCAATGTATAATACTCTTCTACAATACCTTAAGGGCAATCAAACATTAGTGAATATGTATAAGACGTTATACATGCAAGCTGAACAGAACCTAAGCAAAATTCAAGTATCAGCATCATCTTCTGGTATGGAAGGAGGGCTTTAGCAGTGATAATGCAATTTTATGACGGAATAGCAATTGAAAATCCTTCAGATGCAACACCATTCCTAGCACCAAACTTTACAGCAACAATTCAAGGTGTACCGTTCTCTGGAACATACAATTTATCAACATTCAACTCAACGTGGTTATCTAATTTCTTCTCTAGATACGAAACAGTTTACTTCTACACAACACGATTCAGCGATAAATTTAAATATTTTTAGCTACTGTTAAATCTTTTGAGGCTAGGCTGGATGAAGCTCCCTCTGATGATGCGCAATGCGTGGAGGGAGGAGTTGACAGCAAAACCTCAAATGGGAGGCTCATGGCGTTAGCCTCGACTGGGCTCCATGCGGTGTGGTTGAAGCTGATGATACTACACCTAGGGCTAACCCAGACCGTGGATCGAGAAGTATCAAGAAGTATCTAGAAATG